>NZ_JBIDCW010000030.1:0-97108 GCF_043204795.1 Streptomyces sp. NPDC047706
CGCACACGAACACGACCCCCTCACCACCGTGACGGGGCACTGAGACTCCGGGCCGGACGCTGGTCGCAGCCACGGCACCGTCCGGCCCGGTACACACCTGTGTCACGGAGGCCGCGCGGATCAGGGGAAGGCCGCGCCTGCGGACGGACGGTGCAGGAGACACTCCTCATCGCGCTGTACGACCGTGCGGTGGAGGACCGCACGGAACACGCCCTGCTGCGGGACACCCGTGCCGAAGAGATCGTCGCCCGATGGACTACTCCTTCGACGCCTTCGACGAGCTTCCCGGCCTCGCCAACGCGCTGCTGCGCACCCGCATCCCGAAGCCACCCTCGTTGAGATCGGCACCGGGCTCAACACGCGTCACGGACGCATCGGCAACGGCCAGGATCCGGCACGCACGACGTCCTCAGCACGGCAGACGCCCGCATGCACCGGCGCTGCCCCGACCCGGCCGGCCGACCGGCGGTCCGGGCCCGGCGTACCCGCACCGCACACCCTCGCGATCGCCGCTGCGACTCCCCCAGGTCGAGGGCCACCGGCTCAACCTCCCGCACCTGCCCTGACATCCGGGTCGCCTGCCCGAGGGCGTAGTTGCAGGCCGTGACCCCGCCGGGTCACGGCCTGCCACTACGCCCCTCATGCGAGCGGCAGGGCTACCAGGACGACTTGGTGACTCCTGGAAGGAAACCGGCATGGGCCTGCTCGCGTACGCGAACTCGTGACAGGCCGAACCTGCGCAGGTGGCCCCGCGGACGCCCGTCGACGCTGTCCCGGTTCCTCACCCGGGTCGCACTGGCGTCGCGGGGCTGACGGCGCAACTCTCGCGCTGCGGCCAGACGTTCGGCGTCGGTGGAGGACGGGCGGCGGATGATCTCCTTCAGCTCCGCACGCCGGGCCGCGTACCGCTCCACGGTCACCTTGCGCTTCTCGTTCTGGGCGATCTTGCTCTTCTTGGCCATCAGACCTTCCCCCCTCGCGCGCGGATACGGGCCACGGCGGCCTCGATACCGATGCTGTCCACGGTCTTGATCGCCTTGGCGCTCAGCGTCAGCCGGACATGCCGCCCCTCACTGGGCAGCCAGTAGCGCTTGCGCTGGATGTTGGGGTCGAAACGGCGCGAGGTGCGCCGGTGCGAGTGGGAGATGGTGTTGCCGAATCCCGGCTGGGCGCCGGTCAGTTGGCAGTGGGCGGACAAGGTTCTACTTCCTCTCGTCGGACACCTGGTTATCGATAATGGAAACCATTGCCATATAGTACCCGCATGGCACGCAACGAACTACGCCCGATCATCAAGCTCCGCTCCACCGCCGGAACCGGCTACACCTACGTCACCCGCAAGAACCGCCGCAACGACCCCGACCGCATGGTCCTGCGCAAGTACGACCCCCTCGCCCGGCGCCACGTCGACTTCCGCGAGGAACGCTGACCCACCGCCGCTCCGCCCCGTCCGCCCCCGCCGCCTCAAACTCAAGGACACCCCGATGAAGCCCGGCATCCACCCCGCCTACGGTCCCGTCGTCTTCCGCGACCGGGCCGCGAACTACGCCTTCCTCACCCGCTCCACCATGACGAGCGACAAGACCATCGAATGGGAGGACGGCAACACCTACCCCGTCGTCGACGTCGAAGTCTCCAACGCGAGCCACCCCTTCTACACCGGAACCGCCCGCGTCCTGGACACGGCCGGACGCGTCGAGCGCTTCGAGCGCCGTTACAACCGGCACGGAGCCAACTGATGCGGGCCGAAGCCCCACTGCCCGTCGTCCTCGTCGCCGGGCTCCACGCGGAGGCACGCCGCAAGACCGTCGACCACCTCCTGCACACCGTCCCCGGCAGCATCGCCCTCCACCACGACCTGTCCACAGCGGCCGAGGGCACCGTCCTGCGTCAGGCACGCGACGCCTCGGGCGAGCTGTCCAGCGGCGAAACCCCACTGGTCAACGACTGCGCGTGCTGCGCGCTGCGCGAAGACCTCGTCCCCGAGCTGGAACGACTCGCCCACTCCGGCCTCACCCGGCTCGCCGTCGTCGAGCTGTGGGACTCCGTCGAACCCAAGGGCATGGCCGAGGTCATCGTCCACCACGGTGCCGAGACGCTACGGCTCACCAACGTGATCACCGCGGTCGACCCCGCCCTCGTACTCCCCTGCCTCGGCAACGGCGACGACCTGGCCGAGGCCGGCCTCGCGGCCGCCGCCCGTGACCAGCGCGCCATCGGCGACACCTGGGCCAGACAGCTGGAGTACGCCCCCGTCCTCGCCGTCGTGGAGAGCGAGGAGGCCGACGACGAGGACCGCGCACTCCTCACCCAACTCCACCCCACCGCCCGGCACGTGGCAGCCGACTCCCCGGAACTCGCACGGCTGGCGTTCGCCGGCTTCGACGCGGACGCGGCCGCGGCGGCCCAGCACCCGGCCTGCGCCCTGCTCCCCCAGGAAGCCGACGAAGCCGGCGTCAGCACCTTCGTCTGGCGCCGGCACCGCCCGTTCCACCCCGAACGCCTCTACCAGGCGCTGGAAGACCTCTGCTGCGCAGCCGCCCGCAGCCGCGGACGGTTCTGGCTCGCCGACCGCCCCGACACCCTGCTCGCCTGGGACGCCGCCGGCGGAGCACTGTGCGTGGAGAGCGCCGGACCGTGGCTGGCCTCCCTGCCGGACGCGGCCTGGGAGATGGTCCCACCCGTACGCCGGGCCGCCGCCGCACTGGACTGGCACCCCGAACACGGCGACCGCTGCCAGCACCTCGTCTTCACCTCACCCGGCCTCGACCGCGACGGGCTCGCACGCGTGCTGGAGTCCTGCCTGCTCACCGACGCCGAGTACGCCGCGGGACCCGAAGCGTGGAAACACCTCCCGGCAGCGTTCGACTCCCTCCTCGACCCCGTCACATGACCCGGCCTCATCCACCCCGTCACAGAAGGAGCCACCCATGACCCCACGCAAAGGCCCCCGCAAGCCGCTGAAGTCCCGCCCCAACCCGCTCGACGCGGCCGGCATCACCTACATCGACTACAAGGACACCGACCTGCTGCGGAAGTTCCTCTCCGACCGCGGCAAGATCCGCAGCCGCCGCGTCACCCGCGTCACCGCCCAGCAGCAACGGCAGCTCACCACAGCGATCAAGAACGCCCGCGAGATGGCACTCCTGCCGTACTCGAGCCGGTAGGGGCTGAACACAGCACCGTGCGTGGAGGCGCCCCGTCCTCCTGTCACCGGTGATTCAGCACAAGGAAATGCACCCCCACGTGGGGGTGCATTTCCTTTACGGCCGGCACGGCATGCCATGCCATGCCATGCGGGCATCGCGGAACGCCCGCCGACACACGGTCGGCGGGCGCCACGACAACCTCGCGAGGGGGCCGATCAGTGACCGGCCACCGTGCCGGACAGTTCGTTGGTGGCCTTCGGGAGGGTCACCGACGTCAGCTTCTCGCCCGAGTCCAGGTCGAAGGCGTGCAGTCGGCGCTTGCCCGGCTCGGAGACGTACGCCGTGTGGTCACGGACGAAGAGCGTGGGCCTCGGCTGCTGCCAGTCCAGCGGCTCCGTCCAGTCGCCGACCGCTTCGATCTCCTTCTCCACCTTCCCGGTCTCCGGGTCGATGACGTGGAGGACACCGTTGGTGCCGAGCACGAGGGCCTCGCCGTGCGGGCCGCGGCCCAGCGAGCGGAAGGAGTAGCTGGTGCCGAGGTCGACCAGGCGCAGCTTCGCGGTCCGGGTGTCGATCAGCGATATGCGCGTGGGCCGTTCCAGTTCCGCCTCGGGGTCGGTCTTGTAGTCGCCGAGGAGGATCGGGGAGACGTCGCTGCCCGCCTGGTTGCCGATGCGTCCGTAGTCGTCAGGCGCGTCGATCTTGGTGAACTCGCCGTCCTTGTACAGCAGGACGCCGTCCTCGCAGCCGACGGCTATCACTTCGTCCTTCACGGCGGCCTCGCCGTGCACTCCCGGGCAGTTCTCGGCGCGCTTGATCTCCTTGTTGTTCTTGTCCAGGACCAGGGCACCGGTGCGCTTCTCCTCGGTGCCCAGGGTGCTGAGGAGTTCGCCGTTGCTCAGCTCGATGGCGACACCGTGGTGGGGCTTCGCGGACGTGTAGGTGCGGGCCTGCGGCTTGGCGCCGTCGCCGAGTTCGGCGGGGTCGAAGACGTTCACCTCGCCGGTGCCGTCGGTGAACAGCACGGTCCTGCCGGCGTGCCGCACCACGTGACCAGGCTTGGCACCCTTGAACTCGGTGCCTGTGAAGGTCTGCCGGGCGGCGTCGAACACGCGGAAGCCGCTGTCGGTGGAGATGACGACGTGGTCCTCGTCGCCCGCGGGGTTGACCCGGTTGAAGCCGGGCAGCTCGATCGTCTTCGCCGGCTTCAGGGTCTCGCCGTCGAGGACGTACAGTCCCCCGTCGAAGGAGGCGACCAGCGGGTTCTTGACCACGGCGGCGTCGCTGCTCTTCGTCTGCTTCGGCTTGGCGGCGGACGAGGCGTCGTCGTTCCCGCCGCAGGCGGTCAGTGCCATGGATGCCGTCAGGGCGAGGGCCGTGCCCGCGAGTGTTCTGGCGCGTGTCGGCTTGTTCATGGTGTGTGTTTCCTCTCCGGCCCTGGGTGGGGCGGGGTTGGGGGTGGAGCGGTCGGCGTTCGGTCCGCCGGGCCGCGGGGTAAGGGGGTTCAGTCGCCGGTGAGGCCCTCGGCCATGGCCGAGGTGTTGGCGCGCATCATCTCCAGGTACGTTCCGGCGCCCTTGCCCTTCTCGGTGAGCGACTCGGAGTACAGGGCGACGACGTCCACGTCGCCGCCCATCTCCTGGCGGAGGACCTCGGCCAGCCGGGTGGGCTGCGAGGAGTCGGCGAAGACCGTGCGTACTTTGGCCTTCTCCATGGCCTGGGTGAGGGAGCGCAGGTCGGAGGAGCTGGGCGAGGCGAGTGTCGTGCCGCTGGGGATGACCGCGCCGATCACGCGGAATCCGAAGCGGTCGGCCAGGTATCCGAAGACGTGGTGGTTGGTGACCAGCGCGCGGCGGTCCTCGGGGATGGCCGCGAAGGACTTCTCCATCCAGGCGGTGAGCTCGGTGAGTTGTCCGTCGTAGCGGTCGGCGTTGTCCCGGACGGCCTTCTCGCTCACGCCCTCGACGTGCTCGACGACCTGGTCGGCGATGAGGCCGGCGGCCTTGCGCACCCTGTCGGGGTCGGTCCAGAAGTGCGGGTCGGGCTCGCCTGCCTCCTCCGCCGGACCGCCCTCGTCCCCGATGTGGAAGGTGAGGGGGTCCGCCGCCTCGCCTGCCGCGAAGGTGGCCACGCCCGACTCGCGGGCGGCCTCCACGTGCCGCAGTACGTTCTCCTCCAGCCCGAGCCCGTTGTAGACGACGAGGTCGGCGTTCTCCAGTTCGGCGGCCTGTACGGCCGACAGGCCGAAGGAGTGCGGGTCGGCGTTGGGCTGCATGAGAACACTGACGTCCGCCTCCTTCCCGACGATCTCCCGGGTGATGTCACCGAGGATGTTGGTCGTCACGACGACCCGGGGCCGGTCGTGGCCGCTCGCGCAGCCGGTCACCGTACCGGCGAGGACGAAGAAGGCGACCAGGGTCAGCAGCAGGGCGCGGATCCGCGCGGTCCGTGCGCGCACGCTCATCGGCCCGTCTCCACCATCAGGGACGGCCGGACGTCCAGGTCGAACGTGCGGGCGACACGGAGGTTGTCGTTGTAGTCGATCTCGTACACGCGCTTGCCTGACGGGTCGTTGAGGTAGGCCCGGCTCCGGTCGACCTCGATCACCGGCGCCGCGGTCCCGCTCGTCGCGTTCTTGAGCAGGGGCTTGAGCAGGGGTGGGGTGACGGCGGTCTCCTTGCGGCCGGCGATGTCGTAGCCGTGGAGGGCTCCGTCGGTCTCCAGGACGACCAGCGGCGAACCCTCGCCCGCGGTGTTGGCGGCGACCACGGGGCCGGTCTCCACCCGGGTCCAGGCACGCCTGGTCACGTCCAGGACCCAGACGGCGCTCTCCCCCGCGGGTGCGGTCAGCGTGGTACTGCCCGCGCGGTGCCGGAACTCCATGGCCCGCTCCGCCTTCGGCACGTCCTCGCCGTACGGGATCTTCTCGGCGGTGAAGGCGCCGTCGTCCTCGCGGACGAGCAGGGCGCCGTCGGCGCAGCCGAGGACGACCCCGCGCCGGGTGACGGCGTCACCTCCCGGGTCCTCGCACCGGGCCTCCGGGGAGGCGATGCGCCTGCCCGCGCGGTCGAGCACGGCGACCTTCGCCGGGCCGTCCCCCTCGCGCGCGAGCGCGATCAGGTGTTCCGCGTACGGCACCACCGCCCCGGCGTAGGAGCCGGGCAGTTCGACGGGGGTACCGATCGCGCCCTTCTCCAGCTCGGCGCGCGTATAGACGTCCGCATCGCCGTCCGGGTCCGTCACCACGGTCACGCCGGTGTCGCTGCGGATGCCGGTACCGGCGCCGCCCGGAAGTTCGCCGGCGTCCTGGATCTTCGCGCGGTAGTAGTGCACGTGGTCACCGTGGTCGACCATCCACGCACCGCTGTCGAGGACGTGGGTGCGGTCCGGGCCGTGGAAGTAGCCGAAGCGGCCGTCCGTGGTGAGCTCCGTGACCCCTGCCCGGCGCGAAGTGGTGTGCACCTTGCCGGATATCAGGTCCAGGACCCGGGTCTCGCCGCTGCCGGGGTCGTTGAGCAGCAGCCGGGACTGCTGCTCGGCCGACTCGGTGGCTCCTTCGACGTAGCCGTGGGGGGTGGCGGAGGGAGAAGGGCCCCCGGAGACGGACTTGGTGTCGTCCTCGCCCGCGCAACCCGTGGTCGTCAGGACCATTGCCAGGAGTGCCGGTGCCAGGGATGTGACGTTTCTTCGGACGAACAAGGAGATCGCCTCAGGTTTCGTTCGGTCGGGTCGTGCGGGCGTGCGCGGTGAAGGGGGCGGCACTGGCGAGGAGACCGGCGCGGCGCGCGCGGCGCCGGTGCCGGAGCCCGGACGCAAGGTGGGACAGGAAGAAGAGGCTGACCGCGAGGGCCGAGACGGTCGCTCCGGCAGCGGTGCTCAGATGCCAGGACAGCAGCAGGCCGCCGAAGGTGGCGGTCGCGCCGAGGGCCGCCGCGAGGAGCATGACGCCGCGCACGCCTCGTGCCCAGGGCAGGGCCGCCGCCGGCGGGGCGATGAGCAGGCCGAGCACGAGCAGTGTTCCCACGATGTGGAACGAGGCGACGATGGCCAGCGCCAGCAGCCCCAGCAGTACGGCATGCGCCAGCCGGGGACGCAGACCGAGCGTCCGGGCCTTGCGCGCGTCGAACGCCAGGGCCAGGAAGGCACGGTGACCGAGCACCGAGACGGCCAGCGCCAGCAGCAGCGCCGCTCCCAGGAGGACCAGGTCGCTCTCGCGTACGGCGAGGACGTCGCCGAAGAGGAACCCGGTGAGGTCCACCGCGAAGGACTGCGAACGCGACACGATGATGACGCCGAGGGACAGCATCCCGACGAAGAGCAGGCCGATGCCGGTGTCCTGGGACAGCCTCGGAGTGCGCCCGAGGGCGGTGACGCCGGCTGTCATGACGGCGGCGCTCACCACCGCCCCCACCAGCAGATTGCCCCCGAGCAGCGCGGCGACCGCGACGCCCGGCAGCAGCCCGTGGGACATGGCGTCGCCGAGGAAGGCCATGCCCCTGAGCACCACCCACGTACCCGCGAGGGCGCATATCGCCGACACCAGAATCCCGGCCCACAGGGCCCGTTGCACAAAGGCCACCTCGAAAGGGGCCGTCAACCACTCCATGCGATGACCTTACAATGACAACCATGTTCAAAAAACACCGCCCCGAGCCGCCGGCCGGCGAGATGGGGAACCAGCGCGTCCGGTTCACCGACCTGGACGCGGGCTACCCGGGCAGGCCCGTGCTCCGCCAACTCAGCGCGGACATAACGGCATTGGCAATGACGGCGCTCGTCGGACCGAACGGGAGCGGGAAGTCCACCCTGCTCGGTGTCCTCGCCGGAGTGATCGATGCCACAGCCGGACGGCTCCGGTACTCCGAGGGGCGCCCGCCGGCGTTCGTGCCGCAGCGCGGCGCCGTCGGCGACGCCCTCCCGCTCACGGTGCGACAGACCGTGGAGATGGGGCGCTGGAGCGACCGCGGTCCGTGGCGGCGGCTCACCTCGCACGACCGGACGGTGGTCGATTCCGCCATGGAACGGCTGGGCGTCACCGACCTGGGCGGCCGCCAGCTCGGGGAGTTGTCGGGCGGGCAGCGCCAGCGCGTCCTGATCGCGCAGGGCCTGGCCCAGGGGTCGGATCTGCTGCTGCTGGACGAACCGACCACCGGTCTGGATCCCGAGGCCCGGGATCGGATCACCGCCCTGCTCACGGACCTGGTCGCCGACGGCGCGACCGTCGTCCAGGCGACACACGATCTGGAGGCCGCCCGATCGGCGGACGCCTGCCTGCTGCTCAGCGACGGACGGCTGGCCGGGCAGGGCCCGCCCGGCCAGGTCCTCACTCCGGCGGCCCTCGCCCGGATCTGGCAGCCGGCGCTGGACGCCGGGACCGTCCGCCGGATCGCGGAGCCCTCGGTTCCGTAGGGGAAGCGCTGACGCTCCGGCGGCTCGCTCCCCACCAGGCACGGCACGGGAACAGGGTCGCCCGCGTCGCCGGCTGTCCGAGGATCCCCGCCTAGGGAGCGGGCGCGCCGTTCCCGCTCATGCGCGACCAGGGCAGTGCGAGTCCGTCCGTGCCCCGCACCGGACGAGGTGCCAGGTCCTCGCCGGGCCGCCTCCCGGTGCCGGGCGAACAGGGTGTCGACGTAGCGGTGGCCGGTGTCGGCGGCGACGAACAGCGCCGTCCGGCCGGGTTCCTCGCGGCGTTCCCAGCGGGCGGCGAGCGAGGCGGCACACCGGTGAAACAGGCCGGCGCAGACGGCGTGCCGGCGCAGCAGGCCGACGCTCCCGCGAGCGGGGCGTCGAAGGCGGGCCATTTGGTCGTGCCGCGTCACCTTCCCGCGCGCCGGAGGACCGCGGGCACGCCTGCACCACCGCTGCCTACACCACCGCTGCCTCCGCCACCTCCTCGGTGCCCTCCTCGAACTGCGTCCGGTACAGCTCCGCGTACCGTCCGCCCGCCGCCAGCAGCCCTTCGTGCGTGCCCCGTTCGACGACGCGGCCGCCCTCGAGGACGAGGATCAGGTCGGCGGCCCGCACGGTGGACAGGCGGTGGGCGATGACGAGGGCCGTGCGGCCCTGGAGCGCCTCGGTGAGGGCCTCCTGCACGGCCGCCTCCGAGGTGTTGTCGAGGTGGGCCGTGGCCTCGTCGAGGATCACCACCCGCTGGCGGGCCAGGAGCAAACGGGCGATGGTCATGCGCTGGCGCTCGCCGCCGGAGAGGCGGTAGCCGCGTTCGCCGACCACGGTGTCGAGACCGTCGGGGAGTGAGTGGACGAGGGTGTCCAGGCGGGCCCGGCGCAGGGCCGCCCACAGTTCGCCGTCGCTCGCGGCGGGGCGGGCCAGGAGCAGGTTGGCCCGAACCGTGTCGTGGAACAGGTGGCCGTCCTGGGTGACCATGCCGACGGTGGCGCGCAGCGAGCCGGCGCTCAGGTCGCGGACGTCGACGCCGCCGACGCGGACGGCGCCCCCGTCGACGTCGTACAGGCGCGGCAGCAGCTGGGCGATCGTCGACTTGCCGGCGCCGGAGGAGCCGACGAGGGCGACGGTACGACCGGGTTCGGCGCGGAAGGAGACGCCGTGCAGGACCTCGGCGCCGCCCCGGCCGTCGAGGGCGGCCACCTCCTCCAGGGAGGCGAGCGAGACCTTGTCGGCGGCAGGGTAGGCGAAGCGGACGTCCTCGAACTCGACCGGCACAGGCCCCTCGGGCACCTCGACGGCGTCCGGCTTGTCCTCGATGAGCGGCCTGAGGTCGAGGACCTCGAAGACACGCTCGAAGCTGACGAGCGCGCTCATCACCTCGACGCGTGCTCCGGCGAGCGCCGTGAGCGGCGCGTACAGACGGGTCAGCAGCAGGGCGAGTGCCACCACGGCGCCGGGCTCCATGCTGCCGCGCAGCGCGAACCAGCCGCCGAGGCCGTAGACCAGGGCCAGCGCGAGGGCCGACACCAGGGTCAGGGCGGTGATGAACGCGGACTGCGCGGTCGCCGTACGCACGCCGATGTCCGCGACCCGCCGGGCCCGGACGGCGAACTCCGCCGACTCCTCCTGCGGCCGCCCGAAGAGCTTGACAAGGGTGGCTCCGGGCGCCGAGAAGCGCTCGGTCATCCGGGTGCCCATCGCCGCGTTGAGCGTCGCGGCCTCCCGCTGCATTCCAGCCATCCGGCTGCCCATCCGCCGGGCCGGGATCACGAACACCGGCAGCAGCACCAGCGCGAGCAGGGTGACCTGCCAGGACAGGGTGAGCATGACGGCGAGGGTGAGGACCAGCGTCACGAGGTTGCTGACCACGCCGGACAGCGTGTTGCTGAACGCCCGCTGGGCGCCGATCACGTCGTTGTTGAGCCTGCTGACGAGCGCTCCGGTGCGGGTGCGGGTGAAGAAGGCGACCGGCATCCGCTGCACATGGTCGAACACGGCCGTCCGCAGATCGAGGATGAGTCCCTCCCCCAGGGCCGCCGAGATCCTGCGGCCGAGGATGCCGAGGGCCGCCTCCACGACCGCGATCAGCGCGATCAGCAGCGCGAGCCGTACGACGGTCCGCTCGTCGCCGTGGCTGACGATCGCGTCGACGACGCGTCCGGCCAGGACCGGGGTGGCGACGGCGAGCAGCGCGGTCACCACCCCGAGCAGCACGAACAGCACGATCCGTGGGCGGTGCGGGCGGGCGAACGCGGCGATGCGGCGCAGGGTGGCGCGGGCGAAGGCGCGGCGTTCGTCTGTGGCGTTCATGACGCTGTACAGCTGCGTCCACGCCGTGGTCTCCATGCTCATGCGACCGACCGTAGAACCTCGACCAAACTTGAGGTCAAGCACTCCGCACGCACCCTCACGGAGATCGTTGTCCGCCCGCTCCCCGCACGTAATCCCCCGTCCCCGCTTCCGCAACCCGCAGTTGAGGCGGTGCGGAAAACCTCTCGAAGTGTGACAGCGGCAGAACGACAACCCGCGGGACAGCGCCCTGGACGCATTCCCTTCCGGCTGCTCCTCGGCCTGATCCCGCTCGCCTTCGTGGCATACCTCGCGGTGCGGCACCGCGACGTGCTCACCGACGGCTTCCACCACCTGGCGACGGCCAAGTGGCCGTGGCTGCTGGCCGCGGGCGGCGCCACCTGTCTGACCTGGGTCGCGATGGCGGTGACCCGGCAGGGCGCGGTCGTCGAACGACTCCCGGGCTTCCGGCTGCTCGCCACTCAGGTCGCGGCGATGGCCGCCAACCACATGCTTCCGACCGGGCTGGGCTCCAGCGCGGTCAACCTGCGGTTCATGACGGTGTGCGGGCTGCCGCTGGCCCGCTCCTCGGCCGCGGTGGCGCTCTATCTGCTCGCCGAGAGCATCGCCAGGGTCGGCATGCTGGCCGTCCTGCTGATCGCCTTCCCCGGCGCGCTGCGGCTCGGCACGCTGCTGCCGGAGAACGCGGCCGGTCCGCTGCTGCTCGTGCTGGCCGCGCTCACCCTGGTGGCGGCGGCGGTGCTGCTGCTCGTACGGCGGCTGCGCACGGCCGTGTTCTCCTTCCTGCGCACGGCGCTGGGCGAGGCGCGCTCGGTGCACACCCGCCCGGCGCGGGCGCTGGCCCTGTGGGGCGGTTCGCTGGCGTTCCCCGCGTTGCAGGCGGCCGGGCTGGTCGCGGTGGGCCTTGCGCTGGGGCTGGAGGTACCGCTGTGGCACATCGCCGTCGCGTATCTGGCCGCGACCGTCGCCGTCGCCGTGGTGCCCACGCCGGGCGGGCTGGGCTCGGTCGAGGCGGCGCTGATCGTGGCCCTGGTCGCGGCGGGCAGCCCGGCCGCGGTGGCCACGGCGGTGGTCCTGGCGTACCGCGTCATCACCGTCTGGCTGCCGCTGCTGCCGGGGGCACTCACACTGGGCGCGCTGGTGCGGCTGAAGGTGATCTGAAGCCGGCCCGGACCAGTAGCGTGCTGCCCTTCGACGAACACGAGGACGAAACGAAGGGGGCTCCACCATGCCGGTCCGCGTCGAGCGTCAGCGGCACGTCACCACCGTCATCCTGTCCCGCCCCGAGGCCCGCAACGCGGTGGACGGCCCGGCAGCGGCCGGGCTCGCCGCCGCCTTCCGCGAGTTCGAGGCGGACGACGAGGCACGCGTGGCGGTGCTGTGGGGTGAGGGCGGCACGTTCTGCGCGGGGGCGGATCTCAAGGCGATCGGCACCGAACGCGGCAACCGGGTCGCCGAGGACGGCGACGGCCCGATGGGCCCGACCCGTATGCGGCTGACCAAGCCGGTGATCGCCGCCGTGGCGGGTCACGCGGTCGCGGGCGGCCTGGAACTGGCGCTCTGGTGCGATCTGCGCGTCGCCGAGGAGGACGCCGTCTTCGGGGTGTTCTGCCGCCGCTGGGGCGTCCCCCTGATCGACGGCGGCACGGTGCGGCTGCCCCGGCTGATCGGCACCAGCCGCGCCCTGGACATGATCCTCACCGGGCGGCCGGTACCCGCCCGGGAGGCCTACGACATCGGGCTCGCCAACCGCCTCGTCCCCACCGGCCGGGCCCGCGCCGAGGCCGAGGAACTCGCGGCCGGCATCGCCCACTTCCCGCAGGCCTGCCTGCGCGCCGACCGCGCCTCGGCCCTGGAGCAGGACGGCCTGGACGAGCCGGCGGCGCTGCGCGGGGAACTCCGCCACGGCACGGGTGTGCTGGCGGAGAGCCTGGGGGGCGCCGCCCGCTTCGCGGCGGGGGCGGGGCGGCACGGCTCGTTCACGGACGGCTGAGCCCGGGCCCTCCGGGGCGGGCAGGGGCCACGCACACCCCCTCAGGGACCGCGGCGGTACGGCGGGCGCACCCGGGCGAGACCGCGCGACATCCGCCCCCCACGCCCTCGGCACTCGCCACGGCTCGCTCACCGCCCGTGGACGCCGCGCCCCGGCATCGGCGTCCACGGGCGCCACCGACGACGAAGCGCCGGGCCCGAGGCACGCGCGTGCCGCCCACTTCGCCGTCCGGCGCCGGCAGCCGGCCCGGCTCGTTCACGGACGCATGGCGCCGAGCCCCGACAACAGACCGCCAACGCCTCGGTGTCGGCGGCGCGGGGCATCGTCCGGGCCATCTGGGCGTCCTGGATAGCCGGTTTCGTGCTGCTCGCCGGCCTGACCTTCGCGATCCAGGACTACGACGCCACGCGGGCCGGCGAGACGGGCGTGCCGCCCGCCCAGATCCTGCTCGACGGGCTCGGCACCGACGGCGCGAGCGCGCTGCTGCTCGTCGTGATCGTGGCCCAGCTGTTCTGCGGCAACGCGGAGGTCGCGGCGGCCAGCCGGATGGTCTTCGCGTTCAGCCGGGACCGGGCCCTGCCCGGCTCACAGCTGTGGCGCAGGGTCAGCAGCCGCACCCAGACCCCCGTGCCCGCCGTCTGGCTTGCGGTGGGCGTCGCCTGCCTGCTCGCCGTGCCGTCCCTGTACTCCGCGACGGCGTACGGGGCGGTCACCGCCATCAACGTCATCGGCATCACGCCCGCCTACGTCATCCCCGTGTACCTGCGGCTGCGCGCCGGGGACCGGTTCACGCCGGGACCGTGGAACCTCGGCCGCTGGAGCAGGCCGATCGGCTGGATCGCGGTCGTGTGGGTGGCCTGCGTGACCGTCCTGTTCCGTCTGCCGCAGTCCTCGCCGGTGACGGTCGACACGATGAACTACGCGTCCGTCGCCCTGGTCGTCGTACTCGTCCTGGCCACCGCGTGGTGGTACGTCGCCCGCCGTTCGTACGGAACGCCCACCAGCGCCGCGTACGGATCGGACCGGGAACAGGCGGAAACGGCCGAGGGAATCGTCTGAGCCGCGCGATCCGGCCGCCGGACCAGGTACGAACTGGCGTGCCGGATACGGCAGGATGAGCGGTCGCGCCGCCCCCGCACTCCGCGACGGCGCGCTCGCACATCCCGTCTTCGAGCAGGTGACAACGTGACGCGACTTCACATCCGGTATGCCGCAGCTTGTTTCCCCGGAGGTGACCGATGACCCGCGCGCTGACCCTGGACGACCTCATGCTCGCCGGGATCGCCCTCGCGGCCGGTCTGCTGGCGGCGTTCCTGCTGCGCACGCTGCTGCGCTGGCTGGGCAAGCACGCGCTGCGGACCCGCTGGAGCGGCGACGACGTCATCGTGGACGCCCTGCGGACCGTGGTGCCGTGGGGGGCGGTCGTGGGCGGCGCGGCGGCGGCCGGAGGCGTGCTGCCGCTGACCCGGACGGTCCAGCACCACGTCAACCAGTCCCTGACGGTGCTGTTCATCCTCGTCGTGTCGGTGTCCGCGGCCCGGGCGGTCGCCGCCCTGGTGCGTTCGGTCGCCCAGTCCCGGTCCGGGGTCGCCGCCTCGGCGTCGATCTTCGTGAACATCACCCGGGTCGTGGTGCTGGCGATCGGCTTCCTGGTGATGCTCCAGACGCTGGGCATCTCCATAGCCCCGTTGCTGACCGCACTCGGCGTCGGCGGCCTGGCCGTCGCCCTCGCCCTCCAGGACACCCTCGCGAACCTCTTCGCGGGCATCCACATCCTCGCCTCCAAGACCGTACAGCCCGGCGACTACATCCGGCTGAGCAGCGGCGAGGAGGGCTACGTCACCGACATCAACTGGCGGCAGACCACCATCCGCAACCTCTCCAACAACCTGGTCATCATCCCCAACGGGCAGCTCGCGGGGACGAACATGACCAACTACAACCGGCCCGAGGAGCAGCTGACGATCCTCCTCCAGGCGGGCGTGGCGTACGACAGCGACCTGGAGCAGGTCGAGCGGGTGACCATGGAGGTCATCGCCGAGGTGATGAACGAGATCGACGGGGCCGTCCCCGAGCACGAGCCGGCGGTCCGCTTCCACACCTTCGGCGACTCCCGGATCGGGTTCACGATCATTCTGGGTGTCGGCGAGTTCAGCGACCAGTACCGGATCAAGCACGAGTTCATCAAGCGGCTGCACCGCCGGTACCGGGCCGAGGGCATCCGCATCCCGGCCCCGACCAGGCGGGTGTCGCTGGAGCATGGCCCGGTGTCGATACCACAGCAGCGGGGAGCCGGGGAGACGGAGGACATGGCGGCCTTCCGCATCAACTGAGCGGCCGGCCGCCGAAGGGTCGCCGGGCGCCCGCGACACGCCCGGCGACCTGCTGCTTCTTACGAGGTGAGGCAGCCCCGGGCGGAGCCGGCCGGCAGTGCTCGGCCACCGGGGCGGCGGGCGGGGGGCCGGATGCCCGGAATCACGCGGACCCCGTTCGAGTGAGGCCCCGGCACGAGATATCTTGATGTCGAGCAATGTTGCAGACGTGGAGCGGAGCACCCGGTGACTGACTCGACCATCATCTATACGCACACTGACGAGGCCCCCGCCCTGGCGACGTATTCCTTCCTGCCGGTGGTCCGGGCCTACGCCTCGCAGGCGGGTGTCGCCGTGGAGACGCGGGACATCTCGCTGGCCGGCCGCATCATCGCGGTGTTCCCGGAGTACCTCACCGAGGACCAGCGCATCCCGGACGCCCTCTCCGAGCTGGGCGAGCTGGCCAAGACGCCCGCGGCCAACATCATCAAGCTGCCCAACATCTCGGCGTCCATCCCGCAGCTGAAGGCCGCCGTCGCCGAGCTCCAGGGCCAGGGCTACGCGCTCCCGGACTACCCGGACGACCCGAAGACCGACGAGGAGCGCGAGATCCGCGCCCGCTACGACAAGGTCAAGGGCTCCGCGGTCAACCCGGTCCTGCGTGAGGGCAACTCCGACCGCCGCGCCCCCGCCTCGGTCAAGAACTACGCCAAGACCCACCCGCACCGCATGGGCGCCTGGACCGGCGAGTCGAAGACGAACGTGGCGACCATGGGCGTGGACGACTTCCGCTCCACCGAGAAGTCCGTCGTGATCCCCGAGGACGGCACCCTGCGGATCGAGCTCAAGGGCGACGACGGCTCCACCACCGTCCTGCGCGAGTCCGTACCGGTCCTCGCCGGTGAGGTCGTCGACGCCTCCGTGATGCGTGTCGCCGCACTGCGCGAGTTCCTGACCGCGCAGGTCGCCAGGGCGAAGGCGGAGGGCGTGCTGTTCTCCGTGCACCTGAAGGCGACGATGATGAAGGTCTCGGACCCGATCGTCTTCGGTCACGTGGTGCGCGCCTTCTTCCCGAAGACCTTCGCCCGGTACGGCGACAAGCTCGCCGCGGCCGGCCTCACCCCGAACGACGGCCTGGGCGGCATCTACAAGGGCCTGGAGGCCCTGCCCGAGGGCGCCGAGATCAAGGCCTCCTTCGACGCCGAGCTCGCCGAGGGCCCGGAGCTGGCGATGGTCGACTCCGACAAGGGCATCACCAACCTGCACGTGCCGTCCGACGTGATCGTCGACGCCTCGATGCCGGCCATGATCCGCACCTCCGGCCACATGTGGGGCCCCGAAGGCCAGGAGCACGACACCCTCGCGGTGCTGCCGGACTCCTCGTACGCCGGTGTCTACCAGGCCGTGATCGACGACTGCCGCGCCAACGGCGCCTACGACCCGTCGACGATGGGCTCCGTCCCGAACGTGGGCCTCATGGCGCAGAAGGCCGAGGAGTACGGCAGCCACGACAAGACCTTCGAGATCCCGGTCACGGGCACGGTCCGCCTGGTCGACGGCAACGGCGACGCGGTCATCGAGCAGACCGTCTCCGCCGGAGACATCTTCCGCGCCTGCCAGACCAAGGACGCCCCGATCAAGGACTGGGTGAAGCTGGCCGTCACCCGCGCCCGCGCCACCGGCGACCCGGCCGTCTTCTGGCTGGACGCCACCCGGGCCCATGACGCCAACCTCATCGAGAAGGTCGACGCCTACCTGGCGGAGCACGACACCGAGGGCCTGGACATCCGCGTCCTGGCCCCCGTCGAGGCCACCAAGCTGTCGGTGGAGCGCATCCGCCGCGGCGAGAACACCATCTCGGTCACCGGCAACGTGCTGCGCGACTACCTGACCGACCTGTTCCCCATCCTGGAGCTGGGCACCAGCGCCAAGATGCTGTCGGTCGTCCCGCTGATGGCGGGCGGCGGCCTGTTCGAGACCGGCGCCGGCGGCTCCGCGCCGAAGCACGTCCAGCAGCTGGTCAAGGAGAACTACCTGCGCTGGGACTCGCTCGGTGAGTTCTTCGCGCTGGTCCCCTCCCTCGAGCAGTACGCGCAGGTCACCGGCAACGCCCGCGCCCAGGTCCTCGCGGACACCCTGGACCGCGCCACGGCGACCTTCCTCAACGAGGACAAGTCCCCGACCCGCCGCGTCGGTGGCATCGACAACCGCGGCAGCCACTTCTACCTGTCCCTCTACTGGGCGCAGGAGCTGGCGAAGCAGACCGACGACGCCGACCTGGCGAAGGCCTTCGCGCCGCTCGCCGAGACGCTCACCGCGAACGAGCAGAAGATCGTGGACGAGCTGATCGCCGCACAGGGCAAGCCCGCCGAGATCGGCGGCTACTACCAGCCCGACCCGGAGAAGGCCGCGACGGTCATGCGGCCGTCGGCCACCTGGAACGAGGCGCTCGCCGCCCTGAGCTGAGGCCCGGCCCGAAGGACCGCCCCTTCCCTCTCCGCCCCGACCGGTGCACCGTCCGGCCGGGGCGGAGCCGTGTCCGGCGGACACGACGGCGTTGTGACACCTTGATCGTGATCACCCCGCCGACGACCCCGGAGCCGCCCATGACCAGCCCCACGCCGTCCTCCTTCGAGCTTCTGCCCGGAGCCGGCGACTCACCCGTGATCCTGCACGTGCCGCACGCCGCCCGTCGGATACCGGCGGACGTGCGGGCGGGGATCCTGCTGGACGACGGGGCTCTGGAGCGCGAGCTGGACCACATCGTGGACGCGTACACGGACCGGATCGCCGAGGGTGCGGCGCGGCGGGCCGGGGTGACGCCCTGGAGATTCGTCAACCGGCTGTCGCGGCTGGTCGTCGACCCGGAGCGGTTCCCCGACGACCGGGAGGAGATGCTCGCCGCCGGCATGGGTGCCGTGTACACGCGGACCACCCACCGGGGTGCGCTGCGGGGCGCCGGCTTCGACCCGGAGCCGCTGCTCGAGCGGTACTTCCGGCCCTACGCCCGGGCGATGACCGACGCCGTCACCGGACGGCTGGCCGCCACCGGGCGGGCCGTGATCATCGACGTGCACTCGTATCCGAGCGTCCGGCTGCCGTACGAGCTGCACGGGGACGGCGCACGGCCGGCCGTGTGCCTGGGGACCGACTCCTTCCACACCCCGCCCGCGCTGCTCGACGCGGCCCGGGAGGCGTTCGCGGGGATCGGGGGGACGGGGCTCGACAGTCCCTTCAGCGGAACGTACGTGCCGCTGCGGTACCACGGGAGCGAACCCCGGGTCTCCGCGCTGATGGTGGAGATCCGCCGGGACACGTACATGAGCGAGCCCGGCGGGCCGGCCGGAGCGGGGCTGTCCCGGCTCGCCTCGGCGCTGGCAGACCTGGTGGACGCTCTGACGCGGTGACCACCGGGGCAGGGAGGGTGGCTCGGCGAAGCTGCCCCGGACCTGGTGAGAGACCTGGGCCGGGCCCGGCCGGTGCTCAGGCCCGCAGCCACTCCGTCACGACCACCTCCCCGCCGGCCCGCAGGCGCAGCGCGAAGGGCCCGCAGGGCGCCACGCCACCGGCGAAACGGCCCATGGCGTCGGCGGTGAGCGTGTCCGGCGCGGCGGGCTGCGGGCCGCCCAGCACCTCGATCCGGGCCGGCTGCGGCGGCAGCACCTGCCCCATCAGGCCCTGGGCGGTCACCTCGACGTCGACGGTCAGGTCACCGCTGCGGAAGGTCAGCATCCGCGGCGCGTCCGTCACCCCCCGGACGGGGATGGCGTCGACCAGCGAGTCGAAGGTCAGCTCGGCGAGCCGGACGTCCAGATCGTGCAGTGCGAAGGCGTCGACGGCGACACGGCGCAGCTGAGCCGGGACCGGGTCCAGGACGGCGGCGGCGCCACGGAGCTCCTCCTCCAGCGGGCCGCCGTCGAACTCGTCCCCGTGCAGGGCGTCGTCGTTGTCGTCGAAGCCGTCCCGGTCGGTGGCGTTCACGATGCTCCCCGTGCGTCGAGTCGGGCCCGCAGACGGCGCAGGCAGCGCTGGCGCAGTGGCCCGATGCTGCCGACGGCGATCCCCAGGGCGGCGGACACCTCCTGGTAGCTGGGCGGCGGCGAGGCCATCAGGACCCGCAGCAACTGCCGGCAGCGCTCCCCCAGTTCCTCGAACTCCTGCCACAGCCGCCGGATGCGCTCGCTCTCGGCGGCCGCCTCCTCGGAGTCGATGACCGTCTGCTCGGGCGTACGGTCCTCGCTGACGCGGTCCAGCAGCTGCGGATCGTCGGTCGGTGTCGTCCGGCGCAGGCTCTTGAGCACCTTCAGGCTCTCGTGCCGCGCGGTGCTGGCGAGCCATGCGCCCGCCTTCTGCGGTTCCCGGATCCGGCCCAGGTGCTGGGCGAAGCGGAACCAGACGGTCTGATAGACCTCGTGCGCGTCGGCGTCGGAGAGCCGGTGGGCGCGCACCACCGACCACACCAGTGGGCTCAGCCCTTCCACCAGCGCTTTCCAGGCCGCCGCGTCACCGTCGACGGCGGACTGGACGAGCGCGCCGACATCTGCACGGTCCACGGTCCCACCCCTCGTGTACGGCAAGTCATCGTACGCCGTGGCGGGGACCGTCAGGACACTCATGCCGCGGCACCGGAGGTACCGGCCGGACCGGGGCGCCAGGTCGGCGGAAGCAGGGCCGGCACGATGGCGCCGCGCACCTCCGCGAACTCGGTGTTGCCCGCGAGCAGCTGCTGCCGGGCGGCACGCGGGTCGGTCTCCTTGTGGGCGACCATGTGCGAGGCGATCAGCCCGGCCACCACGGGGGTGGCGAAGGAGGTGCCGCTCCAGTTCGCGAGCCCCGCGAACATCACCCGGTCCGGCTCGTCCTGGCCGGCCTGCCCGCCGCTGAGGACCCCGGTGTGCCGGGGGGACTGGCAGGTGCAGGCGTAGCTGAAGCCGTAGCGGCAGGACTCGTACGTGGAGTGCTGGTAGACGTACGGGACGGGCTTGGTGAAGCCGGTGAGGGCGCTGGTGAGGCGCTCGCCGGGGGCGAAGACCTTGACCCAGGGGCCGTGGTTGCTGAAGCAGGCGCCGAACTCGCCGTCGCTGCGCAGCGCTCCGACCGACAGCACGGAGCTCGCGTAGTCGGGCAGGTCGGCGTAGGCGGCGGGCCAGAAGGGGGTGGCGCTGCCGTTGTTGCCGGCGGCGGCGACGAGCAGGGTGTCCCGGGTGCGCAGTTCCTCCATGAAGGCCTGGACGCCGAGCAGGCCGTCGGTGCGGCCGTTGGAGGTGCCGGCGGAGAGGCTGATGATGTCGGGCCAGCCGCCGTCGACGGCCTCGAAGAGCTTGTCGCCGAACTCGGACTCCAGGATGGCGCCCGCGTCGTTCAAGGTGTTGCGCACGGTGAGGTCGGTGTTGGGTGCGACGGCGGCGACGAGGCCGCCGATGAACGTGCCGTGCCCGACGTACTGCTGGAGCACGCCGTCGTCGTCGCACTCCTGGATCTGGTGGTCGCCCCGGGCGCGGGCCAGCGGCGGGTACGCCCGGTGGTCCTGCATCAGGCCGGTGTCGATCACCAGCACGCCGACCGCGGTGTCCGGGTCGTGAAGGCCCTCGGCGGGCGCCGGGTTGGGCTGCTCGGTGGGCTGGGCGGGCACGGGCTCGTCGCCGGGGCAGGCGTTGACCGCGATGTGCACCACGTGGTTGCGGCTGACCAGCCGGCGGCCCGCGCGGCCCTCCGCTGTGCGCAGCGCGCGCAGGGCGCCCGCCACGTCACGGTCGCCGCCGCGGTCGCCCTGGCCGGGGTCGCCGACCTGGATCCGGGTGATTCCGGAGCGGTTGGTCTCGGGGCTCGCCCGGCGCACGCTCTCCCCGACGAGGCCTGCGGTCTCGGTGAAGTGCGCGCGTACGGTGTCCTCCACCATGCGGGCCTCCTCGCCGTCGCGGGCGAGCACGACACCCCTCTCGTACATGAACTCGGCGGAGTCGTCCGGTCCCATCGCCAGGGGGACGTCCGGCATCGACCGCTGGATCTGGTCGAACTGCTCGCGGAATCGCTGTGGTGCCATGGCGGGTCCTCCCACTGGAGCGTTGCGTCGACAACTAGAGCGGACGAGCCGCTGATTGATACAGAGACAAACCCGTGTGGCATGGTTCCCGGCCCACTACCATCCGAGGGGTGACAGCGGGAAGCGACACGGTTCTCGAACTGCTGCCGATGGTGTTCGCCGCTCCGAACGACGCACTGGCGGGGGCGGAACGGGTGCTCGGCACGGATCCGCCGCCGTTGCACGCCTCCGTCGCCCATCAGGTGATCGGCATCTGGCAGCGGGACTTCGGCGATCTGCGGATCGCCCTGGACCATCTGCGCCGCGCCCGCGATCTGGCGGCGCGCGCCGAGTCGGCCGAGCGGGAGGCGGACGTCCTCGCCACGCTCGGCGTGGCGCTGGTGCACGCGGGCCGCACGCGGCAGGGCCTGGCCGCGTTCGAGCGGGGTGTGCTGCGCGGTTCGGGTCACACGCGCGCGCGGGTGCTCTACCGCCGGGCCTACGTGTGGTGGGTGCTGGGGCACCACCGGGAGGCGCTGGAGGACGTTCGCCGGGCCATTCCCGTGCTGCGGCAGGCGGACGACGTGATCTGGACGGCGCGGGCGCTGACGCTGCGGGCGACCGTGCATCTGGCGCTGGGCTCGGTGGAGCGCGCCGACGCGGACTTCACGGCGGCCGAGAGCTTGTGGGACACCACGGGGCAGGAGCACGACAAGGCCGACGCGGTGGAGAGCCGTGGCCTGGCCGCGTTCCGTTCCGGTGACATCCCGGCGGCGCTGCGGCTGCTGGACGAGGCGCAGGAGCGGTACGCCAAGCTCGGCACGCCCTCCTTCATGCTCGACATCCGGCGCTGCGAGGTCCTGATGGCGGCCGGACTGGCCAAGGAGGCGCTGGCCGAGGCGGACGCGGCGACAGGGGTGCTGGACGGCATCGGCGGGCAGTCGACGCGCAAGGCGGAGCTGCTGCTCGTCGCCGCCCGCGCGGCCCGGCTGGCCGGCGATCCGCACACCGCGATCGCCCGGGCGGCGCTCGCGGTGCGGCTGTTCGCGGCGCAGCGGCGCACCTGGTGGGAGACGCACGCCCGGCTGGTGCTGATCGACGCCCGGGTGGCCGCCGGGCGCCGTTCGGGCCGGCTGGTCGCGGACGCCGCCGCGGTGGCGGACCGGCTGGCCGCTTTCGGGGCACCGGCCGCACCCGAGGCGTCGCTGCTCGCGGGCCGGATCGCGCTGGGCCTGGGCTGGCGCGCGGACGCCGAACGGCACCTGGTGGTCGCCGCCCGCAGCAGGCACACGGGTCCGCCGCACGCACGGATGACGGGCTGGGCGGCACAGGCCCTGCGCGCGCGTGCCGCCGGTTCGAGCCGCGGGGTGCTGGAGGCCTGCCGGCGCGGGCTCGACGTGCTGGACGACCACCGGATGACGCTCGGCGCCTCGGAGTTGCGGGCGCGCGCCACCGAGCAGGGCGCGGAGCTGGCCGCGCTGGCCCAGCAGGCCAGCCTCACCGGCGGGGGCCCGCGGCGGCTGCTGGTGTGGAGCGAGCGCTGGCGGGCCACGGTGCTCTCCGCGCCGCCCACCAGGCCGCCCGCCGACCCCGCGCTGGTGCGCTCGCTGACCGCGTTCCGGGAGATCGCCGCCCGCGCCGAGGCCGCCCGCATGGAGGGGCGGCCGGTGCCGGCACTGGAGCGTGAACAGCGGCGCCTGGAGCGGGAGGTGCGCTCGCGGACCCTGCACATGCGGGGTGAGTCGCCGGGTGACGGCGACCTGTTCGACGTGGGGCGGCTGCTGGCGCGGCTGGGCGGGACGCGGCTGGTGGAACTCGCCGTGCTCGACGGGCGCGTGCATGTACTGCTGTGCGGTCAGGGCCGGGTGCGGCGGTACGAGGCGGGGCTGCTCACGGAGGCGGAGGCCGAGGCCGAGCACGTGCAGGCCGGGCTGCGGCGGCTCGCCCACCCGGGCGCGGAGGGGCGGCTGCCGGTGGTGGAGGCGGCAGGGCGGCGGCTGGAGGAGCTGCTGCTCGGGCCGGCGGCCGCGCTCCTTGGACCCGGGCCGGTCGTGGTGGTGCCGCCGGCCCGGCTGCACCGGGTGCCGTGGGCGCTGCTGCCGTCGCTGCGGGAGCGGGTGCTCAGCGTGTCGCCGTCGGCCGGCAGCTGGCTGCGGGCGCGGGAGACCGAGCCGCCACCGGGCGGCCGGCACGTCCTGGTTCGGGGGCCCGGACTCGCCACGGGGGGTGCGGAGGTGCCCGAGGCCGCGGACCGTTACGGCAGGCCGACCGTCCTGGAGCACGACGAGGCCCGCGTCCCGCGGGTTCTGGAGGAGCTCGACGGCGCGGCCCTCGCGCACATCGCCGCGCACGGCACGTTCCGCGCGGACAGCCCGCTGTTCTCCGCGCTGCGGATGGCCGACGGGCCGCTCATCGTGCACGACTTCGAACGCCTGGACCGCAGCCCCTACCGCATCATCCTCTCCAGCTGCGACACCGCCCGCCTCGCCACGGTCGGCGCCGACGAACTCCTCGGTTTGGTCACCGCGCTGCTGCCGCTGGGCACGGCGGGCGTCGTCGCGAGCAGCGCGCCCGTCAACGACGCCGCCGTCGTCCCCCTGATGCTCGCCCTCCACAAGGGCCTCGCCACCGGCCTCTCCCTGGCGGAGGCCCTCCGTGACGCCCGCGCCGCACTGCCGGGAGACGCGGTCCACCAGGCGACGGGGTGGGCGTTCACCGCGTTCGGGGCCGCGTGACACGGGGTCCCCGCGTCTACGCGGGCCGCGCGTCCGGCAGTTCCACCAGCCAGGGCAGGGCGGCGCGGTCTGCGGTGCCCAGGCGGGCGTAGGCGCTGTAGAGGTGGTTTCCGACCGTGCGGACGGAGAGGGTCAGCTGCTCGGCGATCTGGCGGTTGCTGAGGCCGGCCGCCGCCAGGGTGACGATCTGGCGCTGGCGGGCCGTGAGGGCGCCGAGGGCGAGGCCGGACAGGGCGGGGGTGCGGGCGCCCTGGCACCGCCGGGCGAGGGCGGCCGCCCGGGTGCGTGAGGTGCGGGCGGCGCGTGGGTCGCGGTGCGCCCGTACCGCCTGCGCGTGCGCCTCGGCGGCGAACAGCAGGAAGCCGCGCTCCTCCAGCCGCCGCGCCGCCCGGTCCAGGGCCGGCCCGTCGCCGCGGGCGAGCGCGTCGGCGTGCTCGGCGAAGACGCCACGCAGGCGGCCGGCGGCGTGCTCCGGCGCGCCGAGGCGTACGCCGTCGTAGGCGCTGTCCGCGCCGGCCGCCGCCAGGGCCCGGTCCAGGTCGCCGCGCGCCGCCGCGGTCCAGACGGCCACGGCTCCGCTCCCGCCGGCCTCCCCACGGTCGGGCACCTCGCCCGACTGCGCCGCGGCCAGGGCGAGTTCGGCACGGCAGACGGCGTCCCCGGCCGTGCCGCGCAGTCCCTCCCTGGCCCACGCCCCGGCCTCCCGCAGCTCTCCGCGCAGCCGCGCGAGGCGGGCCCGCACGGCGGCGTACCCGGCGGGCACGGTGGCCCCCTCGGCCACGAGCCACTCCCCCACGGGCGCGGCCGGCGGCCGTACGTCGCACTGCTCGATGTGCCGCAGCAGCGTGGCCTGTTCGGCCGCCAGGGCGGCGGCGCACCGGTCCGGCGTGCCCGCCAGGCGCCGGGTGCGCAGCTTGCCGGCCGTGGCGCGCAGGACGGGGCCGGTCAGGGGGTGGGCGAGTCGGACGGCGCCGTCGTCGTCGACGTGGATCAGGGCGTCGTGTTCGAGCTGTTCGAGGATGCCGAGGTCGAGGGCGTCCATGGGCAGCGGGAGCGGTTCGGCGAAGGCGAGGCGGTCCAGGGTCTCGCGCTCGTCGGGGGCGGTGCGCTCCAGGGCGGGGGCGATCCGGGCGAGCACGGTCGCGGTGACCGGCACCGGCCCGCGCCACGCCCGCTCGTCCGTGCCCTCGACGCGGGTGAGCAGGCCGCCGTCGCGGAGCGCGCCGACCAGGTCGCGCAGGACGCGCAGGTCACCCCGGCACAGCCGGTGCAGACGGTTCACGGTGAACGGCTCCACCGGGCCGCCCACGCCCGCGGTGATCAACTGCGCCGTCTCCTGCGCGGGCAGCGGTTCCAGGGCGAGCCGGGGCAGCAGTTCGCCGGTCCACAGTCGGGTCACCGCCGTGGGCACCGGTGCGCTCTCGGTCACGACGACCAGCAGGCGGGTGCGGCCGTGCACGGCGAGCTGGTGGACCAGGGCGGCGGAGGCGTCGTCGAGCAGGTGGGCGTCGTCCACCAGCAACAGCCGGGTGCCGGCGAGCAGTTGCACCGCGCGGTGCAGGGTGACCCGCTCGGGCAGCAGATGGGCGAACGCGGCGAAGGGGATGTCCCGGGTCTCGGGCGTCCCGGCCACCCTGGAGCAGCCGGCGCCCCGGACGGCCTCGGTGGCCAGGCGGGTCCTGCCGCACCCGGCGGGGCCGGTGACCACGATGCCGTGCCGGCCGGCGGTCAGCGAGCGGCGCACGAGTTCGAGTTCGTCCTGCCGGCCGGTGAAGGGCCAGGGCAGTTCCAGGGTCTTCGCGTCCTGTCCGTAAGTCGTCACATGAACAGGAGCGCCCCTACTCAGTCCTGATACAGGGCGACTTGAGTAGCCCCCGACTCAGGCGCCCGGGGTGAGCCCGACGGCAGGCTGTGCGCATGCCCGGACGCTACTGCTCCCTCGTGCAGGCGTCGGCCCCCGTGTTCGCGCCGGGGCTGACCGCCGAGCGGCTCGGTGCGCTCGCAGGCGGCAGCCGGATGTGGGTCAACGGCAGCGTGCTGCACTACTACTTCTTCGCCGGCGACCGCGACGCCTCCGTGATCCCCGTGCCGGGGACCGCGGAGAGGCGGCGGGTGTCGTGGGGCGGTGCCAAGGAGCAGCAGGACGTCGTCCGCGAGTGCCTGGCGCAGTGGCAGGGCCTGGGCATCGGCGTCACCTTCACCGAGGTCGACGACCGGACGGAGGCCGAACTGCGGATCGGCTTCCAGCTGGGCGACGGCTCGTGGTCGGCGGTGGGCAGGGACGCGCTGCGGGCCGGCCTGCACGAACGCACGATGAACTTCGGCTGGGACCTGACCGGGCCCGGGGAGCGCGGGACGGCCCTGCACGAGATCGGGCACGCGCTCGGGATGCTGCACGAGCACCAGAGCCCGTTCGCCGGTATCCACTGGGACGACGAGGCCGTCTACGACGAGTTGGCGGGCCCGCCGAACTTCTGGAACCGCGACCGGACCTTCCACAACATCTTGCGCAAGCTCGACCCGGACGAGGTCAACGGCTCCGTCTGGGACCCGCACTCGATCATGGAGTACGCGTTCCCGTCGGGGCTGATCCTGGAGCCCGAGCAGTTCCGTGCGGGGCTGAACCCGCCCGGCACCCTCTCCGCCCTCGACAAGGAGTTCGTACTGCGCTGGTACCCGCCGGCCGGCCCCTCCCGGCCGCCCGCGCTGGTGCCGTTCCGTTCCGCGCCGCTCGGTCTGGGGCCGGGCGAGCAGGCCGACTTCACCGTCGAGCCGCCGGAGACCCGCACGTACACCGTGGGCACCTTCGGCGACAGCGACACCGTCGTCGTGGTCTTCGAGGAGCGGGACGGCGAACCCCGCTACCTCGCCGGACAGGACGACGCGGGCACCTCCGGCAACGCCACCGTGCGGGTTCGGCTCGTCAAGGGCCGCCGCTACTTCGTCCGTGTGCGCCTGTACTCCTCGTGGGGTCCGGGCGAGACGGCGGTCATGTGCTGGTGACCGCAACTCCCCACACCACACGGACGCCTGGACCACAGTCCGGCACCGGGGGAGCGGTCGGGGTCCGTCACCTTCGGGGGAGGGTGACGGGCTCCGACCACGCCACGCCGTGCCTACGCGCGCCCAGCCTCCGTGCGAGCGGGGGCAGGGGGCCTCACGGCACCCGGCAGGGGGTACCCGGGCAGTGACACAGTCCCGTACCCGAGGAGACCCCATGCGCTCGCCCCGGCAGACCGCCGGTCTGTACACCCGCGGAGAAACCGCCCTGCTGCTGGCCGGGGGTTACGCCACGCTCGTCGTCGGCGTCGCCGCCTGGCTGGGCACGCTGGTCGCGGTGGGCGACCCCGGTTTCGGCGGGATCTGGCTCATCGCCCTGACCCTGCCCGTGTCCGTCCCCCTGCTCGCGATACCCGCCTCACCAGCAGCCCACGTCGTGCTGCTGACCGCCGGAGGCCTGGCCCAGGCCTGGGTGCTGTGGCGGGTGCTGCGCGGCAGGCGCGCCGCGTGAACGCGAAAGAGGGCCTTCGCCGGCTCCCACCGGCGAAGGCCCTCTTCGCACCGTCGGGACGACAGGATTTGAACCTGCGACCCCTTGACCCCCAGTCAAGTGCGCTACCAAGCTGCGCCACGTCCCGGTGCGTCGGCACCCGGGTCTCCGGGTGAACACGCAGGTAAACCCTACCCCATCCGGCGCGAGGGCTCGTTCACGCGCCGGGCCTCACCCGCCGCGGGCACCGGTCCGCGGCCCGCCGACCGGGCAGGCCACCGGCGTCCGCGGCGGCGGCCGGGCTGCGCGCGTCCGCGGTGCCCTACCTGCTCGTACGGCGGTGAGCGCGCCGGCGGGGCCGGTGCGTGCCGCCGGCCCGTCCCGCCGTCGCGACGAAGTGTCCGCCGGCGGGTGCGGATATCGCACAGCTTGTCGGCACCGGGTGGGCGTTCGCGCTGGTTAGGGTCCTGGCATGAACCACAGCTTCGCTCTGAACATCCCCGACGCCGAGCTCGAACCGGAGCCGCTCGACCCGGCGCAGATCGTCTCCGGGACGCCCGAGGTGACGGGCAAGGTGGTCTGGGAGTCGGCGGACGGACGCCAGGTCCGTGGCATCTGGCAGATCACGCCCGGCGTCGTGACCGACACCGAGGCCGACGAGCTGTTCGTGGTGGTCGGCGGGTCGGCGACGATCGAGGTGGCGGACGGTCCCACGCTGCGCGTCGGCCCGGGCGACATGGCGGTGCTGCGCGAGGGCGACCGCACGACCTGGACGGTGCACGAGACGCTGCGCAAGGCGTACGCGATCAGCCTCTGACGGCGGTGGTGGTGGTGCCGCGGATCTCCAGTGCCGGCACCGCCAGCTGGAGCCGCCCCTGTCCCCCGGGTGTCTCCAGCCGGTCCAGCAGGCAGCGGGCGGCACGGCGGCCGACCTCGTGCCCCGCGTTGTCGACGGTGGTCAGCCACAGATGCCGCAGCCGCGAGATGCTGGTGTTGTCGTAGCCGGTGACGGAGAGGTCCCCCGGCACGCTCAGGCCCAGATCCTCGGCCGCCGACAGGGCCCCGACGGCTGCGATGTCGTTGACGGCGAGGACCGCGGTCGGCCGGTCCGGGCGGGCCAGCAGCCGGACGGCGGCGCGGTGGCCGCCCTCCTCGGTCTGGTCGCAGGGTTCGACCACGGCGTACTCGGCGAGGCCGTGCGCGCGCATGGCCGCCTCGAAGCTGCGCCGGCGCAGCACGCCGACCGCACCGTATCCGGCGAGATGCGCGATGCGCCGGTGCCCGAGCCCGATGAGGTGCTCGGTGACCAGCCGCGTGCCCTGCTCGTCGTCGCCGGCGACGACGTCGACGCCGGGCGGTACCGGTTCGCGGGCGCCCGCGACGACGACGGGGATCCGGGCGGCGACCGTACCGAGCGCGGCCGGGTCGGGCAGGGTGCCGACGACGACCAGGCCGTCGGTCCCGAGGTCCAGGAAGGGTCCGGTGAGGTCGTGGCCGGTACGCCGGCTGAGGCGGGCGTCGGCGAGCAGCATGTGCAGACCGGCCGTGTGCAGCAGGGAGTTCAGGCCGTCGAGCAGGTCCACGAACCAGGGATTGCGCAGGTCGTTCAGGAGCACACCGACGGTGCGGCTGCGCCGTTCGCTGAGGCTGCGGGCGGCGGCGTTCGGCCGGTAGCCCAGCTCGCGCACGGCCCGCAGCACCGCCTCGCGCCTCTCCGGGCGGACCTGGTCCGAGCCGCGCAGCACCAGGGAGACCAGCGACTTGGAGACACCGGCGTGCTCCGCCACGTCACGGATGGTCGGCGGTCTTCGCATGCTCTGGACCGTTCCACGAGCCGCGCCGGGTTGTCAAAGGGCTTGACAGCGGGACGAGGGGCCGCTGATCGTGGGCTCGGCAGGAATGGACCGGTCCAAAGAGGGGGGCTGTCATGGTGAGCACGCTCGGTGTCGCCGTCGTCGGGTTCGGCTGGATGGGCCGCGTGCACACCCAGGCGTACGCCCGCCTGCCGCACCACTATCCGCACCTCGCCCTGCGCCCGGAGCTCGTGACCGTCGCCGAGGAGGTGCCGGGCCGGGCGGAGCAGGCCGCCGGGCAGTTCGGGTTCGCGTCGGCGACCCGTGACTGGCGCGAGGTGGCCGCCGACCCGCGCGTGCGGGCGGTCAGCATCACCGCGCCCAACTTCCTGCACCGCGAGATCGGCGTGGCGATGGCCGAGGCCGGCAAGCACATCTGGATCGAGAAACCGGTAGGCCTCACGGCCGGCGACGCCCGCGCGGTCGCCGACGCGGTGACCGGGGCCGGGGTCCAGGGCGCGGTCGGCTTCAACTACCGCAACGCGCCCGCTGTGGAGACCGCCCGCGAGCTCATCGCCGCCGGTGAGCTCGGGACGGTCACCCATGCCCGGATCCGTCTGTTCAGCGACTACGCGGCACATCCCGAGGGCGCGCTGACCTGGCGGTACGAACGGGAGCGCGGCGGCAGCGGAGTACTGGGCGACCTGGCCTCGCACGGGGCCGACCTGGCCTGCTTCCTGCTCGGCGACATCGCGTCGCTGACCGCCGACACCGCGATCTTCGTCCCGGAGCGGGCCCGTCCCACCGCCGCCACCGCCGGCCACTCGCGCGCCGCCGGCGGCGAACTCGGCCCGGTCGAGAACGAGGACTACGTGAACTGCCTGCTGCGCTTCTGCTCCGGCGCGCGGGGCGTCCTGGAGGCCTGCCGGGTCTCGGTCGGCGAGCAGAACAACTACGGGTTCGAGGTGCACGGCACCAAGGGCGCGGTGTTCTGGGACTTCCGGCGCATGAACGAGCTGGGGATCAGCCGCGGCACCAGCTACCAGGACCAGCCCGTGAGCACGGTGTACGTCGGCCCGGGACACGGCGAGTTCGCCGCCTTCCAGCCGGGTGCCGCCAACGCCATGGGCTACGACGACCTGAAAGTCATCGAGGCGTACCGCTTCCTGCGCTCGATCGCCGAGGGCGCCCCGTACGGGGCCACGCTCAGGGACGCCGTGCGCAGTGCGGTCGTCCTGGAGGCGATGGCACGGTCCGCCGCGAGCGGCACCTGGGTGACCGTCGACGCGCCCGGCTGACCCCCGGCGGTCAGCGGGCCCGCCTGGGCGCCCGGCTGATCCAGACCTTGGCCGGGATCAGGACCAGCCACCACAGCATCGCGCTCGGCCCGATCAGCGCGGCCAGCGGGACGGTGAGAAGGAAGACCGTCACCGTCACGGCGGAGTCGAGCAGTTCGCGCCCGCTGCCGACGTCCGTCGGCTCGTCACCGCGCAGCCAGGGCCGCCTGGCCACCAGGACGGCCATCGCCAGGTGGGTGGCGCCGAGGGCGGCGACCGCCGCGCCGTAGATCGCGGGCGAGGCCGGTTCCCCGCCGTAGTCGGAGACCAGCCGGGTGGGGAAGGGCAGCAGGGCGGCGGCGCCCAGCCCGAGCAGGGACAGGGAGATGAGCTGGCCGTCGACCTGCCGGACCGTGCGGAAGATCCTGCGGTGGTCGCGCCAGAAGCCGCCCAGCACCACCACGCTGAGCGCGTAGGCCCCTAGGTCGGGCAGCAGCTCGTACAACGCCTGCTCGTACCGCGCGGAGTCGAGGTCACGTGGCACGGAGAGGTCCAGCACGAGCAGGGTGATGGCGATGGCGAACACACCGTCGGCGAGCGCCAGCACCCGCTCGGGCCCGCCCTCCGGGATCGATTTCCACATGCGCAGGACGGTAGGGAGCGACGGCCCGGCGAGCGGGGATACACGCCCGGCCGGGGCCCCGGGCCGCGCCGATGTCACACGGCCGCCGCCTGGGGCGGCATGTTGCAGGGCGTCACCACCTGGATCGCGGACGGCAGGGTGGGACCGGCGGGGGGCAGCGCGCCGTGCGCGCGCATCACCAGGTGGCACGCCTCGCGCAGGTCCTGGCGCAAGTCGTGGTGGAGCACGGCCGACAGCCGGTGCTCGCGCAGCAGGCGGATGTTGTCGTGGTCGAGGTCGTGCGCGACGAACACCGCGCACTCGCGGCCCAGGTCCGCGAAGGCGCGCAGGGTCGCGTCGTTGCCACCGCCGATGGAGTAGACGGCGCGGATGTCCGGGTCGCGTTCGAGGGCGGCGCGGACGAGGTCGTACTGCGTGGCGTCCAGGCCCTGGCCCTCGGCGATCTCGACCAGGGTGCGTTCCGGGTGCCGGGCGCGCATCGCGCTGCGAAAGCCCATCTCGCGTTCCTCCTCGTTACGGAAGAAGCCGCTGCTGAGGCTGGTGAGGACGTTGCCGGGCCGGTCGCCGAGCCATTGGCCCATGAGGTACGCGGCGGTCGCGCCCGCCGCCCGGTTGTCGATGCCCACGTAGCCGAGACGGGCGCCGGCGGGCAGGTCGGTGACCAGGGTGACGACCGGGATGCCCGCCGCGTGGAGCCGGGCCGCGGCGGCGGTGACCTCGGGGACGTCCGGGGCCTTGAGGACCACGCCCTGGGAGCCCCGGCGGGCTAACCGGTCCAGGGTGCGCACCTGCTCCGCCACCGGCCCGGTCTCAGGGAAGTGGAACCGCGAGCGCACGACGGCCGGGTGCAGGGACGGCAGCTCCGCCTCCAGGGCGGCGCGAACGGCAGTGCTGAACCGCTGCGGCGCCTGCATCACGATGTCGATCATGAAGGTGCGGCCGGCCAGCCGGACCTGGCTGCGCTGCCGGTCCAGGTCGGCGATGGCGCGGCGCACCTCTTCGGCGGTGCTCTCGCGCACGCCGCCCCGCCCGTTGAGCACCCGGTCGACGGTGGCCTCGCTCAGACCGGCCTGACGTGCGATCTCCCGGATCGGGAAGGGGTGTCCCACGGACGGCTCCCTGAGGGGTTTTTGATGGGCTGCTGCTGGTTGTTGGAGGGGTTTGTACTGACAACAATGACAGCGGTGTGCCGTTCCGTCACCCGCGGACCACAAGGACCTCGACAGCCCACGACCCCAGCACCCCAGCACCCCAGCACCCCAGCACCCCAGCACCCCAGCACCCCAAGGAGCAACGCCCTCATGCGTATCGGAATTCTGGGCCTCGGCCGCATCGGTGCCTTCCACGCCGAAACCCTGTCCGGACTCGACGCGGTCGCGTCGCTCGTCGTCGCCGACCCGTTCGCGGAGGCCGCCAAGGCCGCCGCCGAGCGGTTCGGCGCCGAGGTCGCCGACTCGCCCGAGGCGGTGCTGACCGCCGGGGTCGACGGGGTGGTGATCGCCGCCGCGACCGACGCCCACCCCGGCCTCGTGCTGGCCGCGGTGCACGCGGGCGTGCCGGTGTTCTGCGAGAAGCCCGTCGCCCGCACCATGGCCGAGGGCATGGCGGTACTGAAGGCCGTGGAGGGCCGGGACGTGCCGGTGCAGATCGGCTACAACCGGCGCTTCGACGCCGCGTTCGCCGCCGCGCGGGACGCCGTGCTCGCCGGTGCGCTGGGCAGGCTGCACACCGTACGGTCCACGACCCTGGACCCGGCGCCGCCGCCGGCCGCGTACGTCGCCGCCTCCGGCGGCATCTTCCGCGACTGCTCGGTGCACGACTTCGACATCATCCGCTGGGTGACGGGCCGCGAGGTGACCGAGGTGTACGCCGTCGGCGGCAACCGGGGCGCGCGGTACATCGCGGAGGCGGGCGACGCCGACACCACGGGCGCGCTGCTCACGCTGGACGACGGCACGATCGCCGTGGTCTCCAACAGCCGCCACAACGGGCGGGGTTACGACGTCCGCATGGAGCTGCACGGCTTCGAGGACTCCATCGCCGTCGGTCTGGAGGACAAGCTGCCGCTGCGGTCGGTGGAGCCCGGGGTGAGCTTCCCCTCGGGCACGCCGCACGACTTCTTCATGGACCGCTTCGCCGCCGCCTACCGTGCCGAACTCACGGCGTTCACCGAGGTCGTCGCGGGCACCCGGCCCTCGCCGTGCACGGTCGCGGACGCGCTGGAGGCGGGCTGGATCGCGGAGGCCTGCACACTGTCGCTGCGGGAGCACCGGCCCGTGCGTGTCGAGGAGGTCCGTACCGTCTGACTCAGTGGTGGAACCCCGGCTGCGGCGACACATGGGCGGCCGGTCCCCCGCCGAGGACCCCGACTGCGGTGCGCAGGTCGTTCGCGAGGAGTGCGATCTTGTCGTAGCTGGTCCCGTGCCGGACCAGCACGCGCTGCACGACGGTGTCCTCCCGGCCGAGGGCGAGGGGGTACGCCGGGACCTGCCAGCCACGGCGGCGCAGCTGGTCGGTGAGGTCGTACAGCGTGAAAGGGGCCGTGCCGGGTTCGCTCAGCGTCCAGGTCACCGCCGGAAGAGCGCCCTGGCCGTCGTGGAGGACGGTGAAGGGGCCCATGCCGGCGACCTCTTCGGCCAGCATCCGGGCGGTGGCGGCGCAGGCGCCGTGCACCCTTGTGTAGCCCGCGCGGCCGAGCCGCAGCATGTTGTAGTACTGGGCGATCACCTCGCCGCCGGGACGGGAGAAGTTCAGGGCGAAGGTGGGCATGTCACCGCCGAGGTAGGCGACGCGGAAGACCAGGTCCTCGGGGAGCAGTTCGGGCGAGCGCCAGACCACCCAGCCGACGCCGAGCGGGGCCATGCCGTACTTGTGCCCCGAGACGTTGATGGAGGCCACGCGGGGCAAGCGGAAGTCCCAGGCCAGATCGGGCTGGAGGAACGGGGCGACGAAGCCGCCGCCGGCCGCGTCGACGTGCACCGGGACGTCGAGGCCGGTGTCCGCCTGGATCCGGTCGAGTTCGGCGGCGATCTCGGCGACCGGCTCGTACACGCAGGTGTAGGTGACGCCGAGGATGGCCACCACGCCGATGGTGTTCTCGTCGACGTACTCCCGCAGCTGGTGCGCGCGCAGCCCCAGCGCGTCCCTCTCCAGCGGGACCTGGCGCAGCTCCACGTCGAAGTAGCGGGCGAACTTCTCCCAGCACACCTGGACCGGCCCGACGACCAGGTTGGGGCGGTCGGTGGGCCTGCCCTCGGCGCGGCGGCGTTCGCGCCAGCGCCACTTCAGGGCGAGTCCGCCGAGCATGCCGGCCTCGCTGGAGCCGGTGGTGGAGCAGCCGACGGTGGTGGCGCCGTCCGGGGCGTTCCACAGGTCGGCGAGCATGTGGACGCAGCGGTTCTCGATCGCGGCGGTCTGCGGGTACTCGTCCTTGTCGACCATGTTCTTGCCGAGGCACTCGTCCATGAGCTGGTGCACCTCCGGCTCCGCCCACGTGGTGCAGAAGGTCGCCAGGTTCTGCGAGGCGTTGCCGTCCAGGCTCAGCTCGTCGTGGATCAGGGCCCGGACGGCGCGGGCCTCGGACACGTCCTCGGGCATCCGGTACTTCGGCAGCGCGCGCTCGCTGATGGGCAGGGCGTACACGTCGTCTTCGGGGCCCGATGCCGGGCGGCTGGTCTTGTGCAGGGCCATCGGGTCGAACCCCCGGTCGGTGGGACGTCACGGCGGGCGGGGCCGGGCGGGTACCCGATCGGCACAGGTGAGGGACAGCGACTCGCGCCCGGCCTCCCTCAGTCGGCAATCTCGCACACGGCCCGCGCCCGCGCCCGCCGAGCGCACCCGGACGACGGGCACCCGGCCCGCCCTCAGGGCGCCGACAGCACCATCCGGCGGGCGAAGTTGCGGTACCCGAGGCGGTCGAAGGCGGCCGCCATCGGGCGGTTGGTGAGGTCGGTGTCGGCCCGCACGACGTCCGCGCCCGCCTCCTCCGCGAGGATGCGGGTGATCTCGGCGAGCAGGTCGTCGACGTAGCCGTGACCGCGCTGCTCGGGCAGGACGCCCAGGTAGCCGACGACGTGCGAGCCGGTGTTGCGGGAGGGCAGGGCGAAACCCGCCGTGCGGCCGTCGGCGTCCTCGGCCACCCGCCACCAGGAGCGCTCGCCGGGCATCACGTCACGGTAGAAGGCCACGTCGGCGCGCGCCTGGGCGTCCGGGCCCACCGCCGCGGCCTCGGCACGGGACGCGGCGTCGAGCGTGCCGTCGAGCACCCGGCGGAACAGCCCGGCGAAGACCTCGTCGTCGGGCTCGGGGCGAAAGCGCAGCCGGCGGGGCGGCGCGGGGACACCGCGGTCGCGGGTCCACTCGTAGCGCAGGCGTTCCACCGCCGTGGTGAGTCCAGCGCGCCGGGCCGCCTCCTGCCGCCAGCCGAGCGCGGCGACGACGTCCGGCCGCTCCCGCCAGTCGGCGGGCAGCAGGATGTGGAACTCCGGCGCGGTCCCCTCGAAGGCCGCGTGGGCCCTGGCGAGGAGGCCCGCGGCGACCTCCGTACGGGCGGTGGACACGGCGTTCAGCGTGTCGAGCGCTCCGGGCCGCTCGTCACCGGGGTTGCCCCACCACACCGCCACGGCGTGCAGCTCACCCGCCTCCTCCGCGACCCACGTCCACTCCGGCCGGTACTCGCCCCCGGCGAGCCGCTCCCGGAACAGGTCCGCGTCGGCCCAGACGCCGGCCTGGCCGGCGGGCAGCAACGCGAGGACACGGTCGAGGTCCGACTCGGCCAGGGTGCGGTGGATCACGGGGCCTCCGGGATGGGCGTGGGGCGTGCGCGGGGTGTGCGCCATTTTGGCGTGCCCATGCGCGGTGTCCGCAAGCGGTTTGTCACCCCGGTGCGTAGACGCGGCGCGGCGCCAGGGCCTACGGTCCCGGGGCAGCCAAGCCCTGGAGTGCCGGATGCGCCGTAGCGCCTCGCCCTTCTCCCTGGTCCTGCTGGGCCTGGGTGTCTTCCTGCTCGTCCTCGCGCCGATGCTCGCGTGGTACGTCAAGCCACGCGCGGCCGTGACCCCGGTCGACATAGACGTGACCGCCGTCTACAAGGGCACGGGCAGCTATTTCGACGTCGCCGGGACCGAGACGGTCCACGACCGGCCCGTCACCGTCACCCAGCGGGTGCGCGGGGACGTCGGCGACAGCGAACGCAGCGGCCGCGCGGTGTGGGACGTGGTGACCACGGTCGACACCGAGAAGTCGCTGCCCGCCCCCGACCCGCACGACGCGCTGGACTTCTCGACCGCCCGCTGGGTCACCGATCGCCGGAGCAACCGGCCCGCCCACTGCTGCCAGGAGCAGCCGTACCACGAGGGCGAGGCCTACCTGAAGTTCCCCTTCGACGTGCAAAAGCGCGCGTACCGCTGGTGGGACAGCCAGCTCGGCTCGGCGGTCACCCTCTCCTACCGGGGCACCGAGAAGGTCCGCGGCCACCGGGGATACGTCTTCACGGGCACCGTCCCGCCGACGAGGATCGGCACCCGTCAGGTCCCGGGAGCCCTCGTCGGGCGGCCCGGCGCCTCGCAGGTGTTCGCGGAGGAGTGGTACTCCAACCACGGCATCAAGCTGGTCGTCGACCAGCCGACGGGCCGTGTCCTGTTCGCCCAGCTGGGCCCCCGCCAGACGCTGCGCGCCCCCGGCGCCGAGAAGGACGCCGTGGTCCTGCTGGACGTGGAGAAGCTCAGCCACACGCCTGCCACGCAGGAGTTCGCGGTCGACAAGGCGAAGGCGGACGGGGCACAGCTGCGCGCGGTCGGCAGGACGGTCCCGATCGGCGCGGCCGCCGCCGGGTTCGTGCTCGCCGCCGTGGGCGGGGTGCTGGTGGTACGGGGCCGGAGGCGGCCCGCGGACGAGCGGTGAGCCGCCCCCCTACGGACCGCCCCACGGACCGCCCCGGCGGGCCGTCAGGCTCCGCAGGACCGCAGGAACTTGCGGGTGCGGACCGCGATCGGCAGCGGCTTGTCGGGCTCGCAGGGGTACATGTCCTGCTCGACGATCGCGAACAGGTCCACGCCCAGCCCCTGGGCGGCCACCAGGACCGGGCCCAGCTCCGGCACACCGGACGGCGGTTCGCACATCACCCCGCGCTGCACGGCCGGCCCGAACGGCACCTCGTTCGCGACGACGTCGGCGAGGATCTCCGGGTCGACCTGCTTGAGATGCAGATAGCCGATGCGCTCGCCGTACGTCTCGACGAGCTTGACGCTGTCGCCGCCGCAGTAGGCGTAGTGGCCGGTGTCCAGGCAGAGCTGGACCAGCTCGGAGTCGGTGGAGTCGAGGAAGCGCTCGACGTGGTCCTCGGTGTCGATGTGGGTGTCGGCGTGCGGGTGCACGACGATGTCGAGGCCGAACCTCTCCCTGACCTCGTGCCCGAGGCGCTCCATGCCCTTGGTCAGGTGCGCCCACTGCTCACCCGTCAGCTCCGGCGGCTCCAGGATCTCGGCGGTCCTGTCGTCGCGCCAGAACGACGGGATGACCACGAGGTGCCCGGCGCCCATCGCCTGGGTGAGGGCGGCGACCTGGCTGACGTGCGCCCAGGTGGCGTCCCAGACGGACGGGCCGCGGTGCAGGCCGGTGAAGACGGTGCCGGCCGAGACCTTCAGGCCGCGCCTGTCCACCTCGTCGGTGAGCCGGGCCGGGTCGGTCGGCAGATAGCCGTAGGGGCCCAGCTCGATCCAGGAGTAGCCGGCTTCCGAGACCTCGTCCAGGAAGCGGGCCCAGGGCACCTGCCGGGGGTCGTCGGGGAACCATACGCCCCAGGAGTCCGGGGCCGAGCCGACCCGGATGCGGTCGAGAGCGGGGGTGTCGGCCATGTCAGGTGGTCCCTTCGGAAGTGGCGGCCGGAGAGGCGGCGGGCGCGGGAGAGTCCTTGGAGGGCGGCCCGGCGGGGTCCTCCGCCTCGGGAAGCTCCTCCACCTCGACGCCCCGCACCTGTGACAGCTCGTGCCTGAGGGCGGCGAGTTCCGCGCCGCCGGCCATGTGGTTGGTCAGCTCCTCCAGGCTCACCTCGCTGCGCTCGGCGCTCAGTTCGAGGGTGCCGAGGCGCAGCACGCTGAAGTGGTCGCCGACCATGTAGGCGTGGTGGGGATTGTGGGTGATGAAGATGACGCCGAGGCCACGGTCGCGGGCGGCGGCGATGTACTTCAGCACGACACCGGACTGCTTGACGCCCAGGGCCGCCGTCGGCTCGTCCAGGATGAGGACGCGGGCTCCGAAGTGGACGGCGCGCGCGATGGCCACGCACTGGCGCTGGCCGCCGGAGAGCGTGCCGATGGGCTGTTCCAGGTCGTCGAGGACGATGCCCATGTGGCGCAGTTCCTCGTCGGCGGTCCGCTTCATGCGGGCGATGTCGAGGCGGCGCAGTGGCCAGGGCCCCTTGGTGAGCTCGGAGCCGAGGAAGAAGTTGCGCCAGACAGGCATCAGCGGGACCGTCGCGAGGTCCTGGTAGACCGCGGCGATGCCCTTGTCGAGGGCCTCGCGCGGGGTCGAGAAGCGCACCGGCTCGCCGTCCACGAGGAACTCGCCCTCGGTGTGCCGGTGCAGCCCGGAGATGATCTTGATGAGGGTGGACTTGCCGGCGCCGTTGTCGCCGAGGACGCAGGTCACCTGGCCGGGGTGGACGGCGAGGTCGACGCCGTGCAGGGCGCGGATGTTTCCGTAGGACTTGCCGGCGCCGCGCAGTGCGACGAGGGCCCCGGCGCACTGGCGCGTGGCGTCCTGGGTCGCCGCTCCGTGGGTGGTGGTCATGGCGGTCACCTCCGGGTCGCGGTGCGCTGCACCCACAGATTGATGAGGACGGCACCGAGCAGCATCACACCCAGGAAGGCCTTGAACCAGTCGGGGTTCCACCCGGCGTAGACGATGCCCTGCTGGACCATGCCGAACATGAACGCGCCGAAGACCGGCCCGATGGCCGAGCCGTGGCCGCCGGTCAGCAGACAGCCGCCGATCACGGCCGCGGCGATGTAGATCAGCTCCTGCCCGACGCCCTCGCCGGACTGCACGGTGTTGAAGGAGAACAGCTGGTGCATGCCGACGAACCAGGCGCCGAAGCCGACCAGCATGAACAGCGTGATCTTGGTGAAGGTCACCGGGACACCGACCGCCCGGGCGCTCTCCCTGTTCCCTCCGACGGCGAAGATCCAGTTGCCGTACTTGGTGCGCAGCAGCACCCAGGTGGCCAGGGCCGCGAACACGAGCCACCACACCACGGTGATCTTCACCTGGACGCCCCCGACGTCGAAGGACGAGGCGAACAGCGCCCTGGCCTGCTCGAAGCCGTCCATGCTGCTGATGTCGTCGGTGGCGACGTTGCCGGTGACCGTCTTGGTGACGGCGAGGTTCACGCCCTGCAGGATCAGGAAGGTGCCGAGGGTGACCAGGAAACTCGGCAACCCCGTCTTCACCAGGACCCAGCCGTTGAACGCGCCGACGCCGACCGACACCACGAGCGCGACGACCACGCCCGTCCAGACGTTCAGGGTCAGTTGATAGCTCAGCATGGCCGCGGTGAGCGCCGAGGTGACCACGGCGACGCCGGCCGACAGGTCGAACTCACCGCCGATCATCAGCAGGGCCACGGGCAGCGCCATGATGCCGATGGTGGACGCCTGGTAGAGGACCGTGGCCATCGAGCCGCCCTGGCGGAGCGAGGGCGCGGCGATCAGGAAGAAGACGAACACGGCGACCGCGCCGAGGAAGACGCCGACCTCGGGCCGGGCGAGCAGTCTCAGCGCCAGGGGCCGCTCCCGGGTGCGTCCTTCGGCCGGCGGCCCGGCGCCCGGGTCCGGCGGTGCGCTCACCGCCGGCACGGCCTGCCCGGTCATGCCCCTCACCGGGTCCCCTTCGCGGCGAACGCGGAGACCCGCTCGACGTTGGACCTGTCGACGAACGCCGGGCCGGTCAGCACGGGCTGCTCACCGCCACCGCTGTAGTTGCCGTTGTTCTTGTAGAGCCACAGCCCGTCGATCGCCAGGTACCCCTGGAGGTAGGGCTGCTGGTCGACGGCGAACTGGATGTCGCCGCGCTCGATGGCCCCGGTCAGGTCCTTGTTGAGGTCGAAGGTGGCGACCTCGGCCTGGCTGCCCGCCTCGGACACCGACTGCACCGCGGTCATCGCGAACGGGGCTCCGAGGGCCACGACGTAGTCGATGGCGCTGTCCTGCTTGAGCTTGGCGGTGATCGTCGACTTCACGGAGGGCATGTCGGTGCCGTTGACGTTGAGGGTCTCGGTAGTGCCCTCGAACGTCTTCCTCACCCCGTCGCAGCGCTGCGTGAGACCGACGTTGCCCTGCTCCTGGATCACACAGACGGCCCTTTTCGCGCCTTCCTCGTTGAGCCGCTTGCCCAGTGCCTCGCCGGCCACGTTCTCGTCCTGCCCGAAGAACTCCATCAGGCCGAGCTCCTTCCAGTCGCTCACCCCGGAGTTGAGGCCGACGACCGGGATCCCGGCCTGTTCGGCCTTGGCGAGGACTCCCTTGAGGGCGTCCGGCTTGGCGAGGGTGACGGCGATGCCGTCTACCTTCTGGTCGATGGCGTTCTGGACCAGGTTGGCCTGGTTGCCGGCGTTGGGGTCGGCGGAGTAGACGAGCTTGATGTTGTCCTTGGCGGCGGCGGCCTCGGCGCCCTTGCGCACGATGTCCCAGAAGGTGTCGCCCGGCGCCTGGTGGGTGACCAGGGCGACCGTCATCCGGGGCGTACCGGCCTTACCCGCCGAGGCGCCGTCCGCTCCCTCCTCGGCCTTCTTGCCGCCGGAACTGCTGGAGCAGCCGGCCAGGGCCAGGGCCGCCGCCGCTGCCACGGCCAGGGCGGAAGTGATTCTGCGAGAGCGGTCCATCTTTCCTGCACCTCACTGTGCGATGGGGGAAAGGCTGTTGTTGGGACGGGATCAAAGTCCCTGGCGCGCCCACTGTCAATACTTTGTTAAGACATCATTTCACGAGCAGGTCCTAATGTAAGAACAAACTGTTCGTGCGGGCCGGGAGGGACGCCATGACTGGCAACCGGAGGCAGCCGTCGAGAGCGGCCGCCTCACCCCGGGGGACCAGCTGGGCAACGAGATCGACCTGTCGGTCCGCCTCGGCCTGCACCGGCCTGCACCGGCCTGCACCGGCCTGCACCGGCCTGCACCGGCCTGCACCGGCCCACGGTCCGCCAGGCCATCCAGTCGCCGGCCGACAAGGGCCTGCTGGTCCGCCGCCGGGGCGCGCCCCGGCACGCCTTCGACTTCCAGCTCCCGGTACGGCCCCGACGTCAGTGCGTCGCGTCCAGCCGGACCCGCTGATCCACCGCCAGCTCCAGCTCACCTCGGGGCGGTGCTGCGGATCGGTGCCTGGGGTGCGGTACTTCACGGTGATCCCTCCCGTTCGCTCCCGGTTGTCCGGGGCACGAACGGGAGTCTTCGGGCTGCAGCGCACTTCGAGTCGAGGAAGTACCGGCTACCGCTTGGCGAACGGCCCTTCGAGCGCGGCCCATTGCAGCAGCATGATCGTCTTGGCGTCGGCGATCTCGCCGGTGCGGATCATCTCCAGGGCCCTGCGGAAGGGCAGTTCGAGGATCTCGATGTCCTCACCCTCCTCGCCGAGCCCGCCGCCCGCGTGGGTGCGGGTCGCCGGCCCGTATGCGGCGGCGTAGAAGCTGACGCGCTCGGTGACCGAGCCGGGGCTCATGTAGATGTCGAAGACGTGCTGGACGGCGTCGATGGTGTGCCCGGTCTCCTCGGTCACCTCACGCCGCACGGCCTCCTCCGGGTGCTCGTCACCGTCGTCCAGCAGCCCGCCGGGCGTCTCGATCAGCATGCCGTCGGGGTGCCCGTTCACATACACCGGGAAGCGGAACTGGCGGGTGAGCAGCACGGTCTCGCGGGCGGCGTCGTACAGCAGCATCGTGGCGCCGTTGCCGCGGTCGTGCGTCTCGCGCTCCTGGGTGCTCCAGGTGCCGTCGGCGTGCCGGAAGTCGAAGGTGGTGGTCCGCTCCACGTACCAGTGGCTGGAGAGCAGTTTCACGTCCCGCACCTTCACGCGCGGGTTGCCGGACAGATCGCGGCCGGTCCGGTCGAGCCCGGTGCGGCCGCGGCGGTCCGGGGTGTCGACACCCGCGGTCATCGCGCACCGCCCGGACAGAAGGAGATCGAACACAGGGAGAGGGAACGGAAGGAGATGAATTCGTCGCTCATGCTCCCGCTTGTACCATCCTGGCCCCGCGAACCCATGGAAAAGGGGCCACCGAAACGATGGCCCCTCGCCGAACCGTCGGGACGACAGGATTTGAACCTGCGACCCCTTGACCCCCAGTCAAGTGCGCTACCAAGCTGCGCCACGTCCCGATGCGCCTCGTCGCGGAACAACCGCGTGAGCGCGCGCTGGGTACTTTACCCCACGCCCCCGGGCGCGCCGAAGCGGGACCCCGGGCGGCACAATCAACGTATGGCCAGTACACCGGAAGGACGGCGGACCGGCGCACGGGACCGCGACAGCGAGGGCCGCGCCCGCAACGCACGGCCACGCGACGGGCTCGGACGGCCCCTGCCGTACGACGCCCAGGGCGTGGCACGGCAGCCCGAGGGGGTCGTACGGGCGCCCGTGGAGACGGTCGCCGAGGCACAGGCCCTGCTGGACGCGGGCAAGCCCTTCCACGCGCACGAGGTCTTCGAGGACGCCTGGAAGTCGGGTCCCGACGAGGAACGCGCCCTGTGGCGCGGCCTCGCCCAACTGGCGGTCGGTCTCACCCACGCGGCCCGCGGCAACACGACGGGCGGGGCCCGGCTGCTGCGCCGCGGGGCGGGCGCGATCGAGGAGTGGGCGGCGCGGACGGGACGGAAGCGGCCGTACGACCTCGATCTGCCGGGTCTGGCGGAGTGGGCGCGCGCCCTGGCGGGCGACGTGGAGCGCGGGAGCGTGGTGGAGGCGGCGGCGCGCGCGCCGGGTCTGCGGGGCGTGTGAGGGACGTGAGGACGCGGTCCGGGCCGTCATGAACGAGGCGGTGGGACCGCTGCCGCCGGCGTGGGGCAGACTCGGCGCGTGCGAAGAATTCATGTCATCGGTATCGGCGCGGGCGACCCCGACCAGCTGACCCTGCAGGCGGTCCGGGCGTTGCGGAGCACGGACGTGTTCTTCCTGCTCGACAAGGGCGAGGTGAAGGCCGACCTCACCAGGCTGCGCAGACAGATGCTCGACACGCACCTGCCGGAGCGGACGTATCGCCTGGTCGAGGCGCGTGACCCGGACCGGGACCGGAGCGCGGGCGGCGCGGCGTACTCACCGGCCGTCGGAGACTGGCGCAGCGCCCGCGCCGGCATCTACGAGCGGCTGATCGCCGAGGAACTGGACGAAGGAGAGACCGGCGCCTTCCTGGTCTGGGGCGACCCCGCGCTGTACGACAGCACGCTCGGGATCCTGCAGGAGGTCCTCGGGCGCGGCACGGTGGACTTCGAGTACGACGTCGTGCCGGGCATCAGCAGCGTCTCGGCGCTGGTCGCCCGGCATCGCACGGGGCTGAACCGGGTCGCCCGGCCGGTGCAGATCACCACCGGCCGGCGGCTCGCCGAGGGCTTCCCCGAGGGCGTGGACGACGTGGTCGTGATGCTCGACGCCCACCAGGTCTTCCGGCGGTACGCCGACCAGGACATCGACATCTACTGGGGGGCCTACATCGGCACGCCGGACGAGGTCCTCGCCTCGGGCCCCATCGCCGAGGCGGCGCCCCGCATCGAGCGGCTGCGTGCCGAGGCGCGGGAGCGCAAGGGCTGGATCATGGACACGTATCTGCTGCGCAGGAACCCCAAGGACCGCTAGGGCCCGCCGGCGGCACCCGGGCCGGCCACGCCGCGGAGGGAACCGGCGAGTGGCACGGCGCCGTCACCGCCGGTTTCTTGCGCTGCCCGCTGGCGCCACTTCGGCTGCTGGACACCGGAGCGTCATGCCGGGCGGGCACGTTTCGGCCGTCCCCACCTTCTCTCGCCTTGCATCCGTCCGCCCCGCTCCTTCCGGGCGCGATGCGGAAGGACGACGTACGCCGTGACCCTGGTTCCGCCGGCCGCCGCTCTCCCCAGCGCGCTCGCCACCGCCGCCCCCGTCCGCTCGCCCTCCGCCGCACGCCTCTCCCGTCTCACCCGGCACGGCCTCACCGCGCTGCCGCTGCTGCTCATCGGGGGCTGGGCCGTCGTCGACTGGCCCTCCGTGCGTGACGGCGCCGCTCGGCTGGCCGCCGCCGACACCGGCTGGCTGCTCGCCGCCCTGGTCTTGACCTGCCTCGGCTGGCCGGCCGCCGCGCTGACACGGCAGGGCGCCGTGCCCGAGCGGCTGCCGCCGGGGCTGCTGATCGCCTCGCAGTTCGCCGCCGGCGCCGCCAACCACGTACTGCCCGCCAGCATCGGCGCGCACGCGGTGACCCTGCGCTTCCTCCAGGGCCAGGGCATACCCCTGGCCCGCGGCACCGCCTCCCTCGCCCTGTACTCACTGGTCAAGCCGGTGGCGAAGACGGCCGTACTGATCGTCTTCCTGGTGGCCCTCCCCGGCATGCTGCACCTCGGCGAACTCGTCCCCGACGACAGCACCCTGCTGCTGGTCGCCGCCGGCGTGGGCGTCGCCGGCGTGGTGGCCGGTTGCCTGCTGGCCGTCGTCCCCGTCCTGCGCCGCCAGGCCGTCTGCTTCCTGCGCACCGCCCTGACCGACGCCCGCCTGCTGCACACCCGGCCCAGCCGCGTCCTCGCCCTCTGGGGCGGCGCGGCCGCCACGCCGCTGCTCCAGGGCAGCGTGATCGCCACCGTCGGCTTCTCCCTCGGGCTTCAGCTGTCCTGGGCGCAGGTCGTCTTCGCCCTGCTCATCGCCAGCACGGCGGTCGGCGCCGTACCCGCGCCCGGCGGCATCGGGCCGGTGGACGCGGCGGTGGTCTTCACCATGGCCGCGTTCGGGGCACCGGTGGGCCTGGCGACGGCGACCGTGATCGCCTACCGCGTGCTCACGGTGTGGGTGCCGCTGCTGCCGGGAGCGCTGGTGCTGTCGGCGTTGGTGCACCGCAAGATCCTCTGAGTCGGGGCAGGCCCCGGCCTCATCCGAGCCACGCCAGGACGCCCGGCACGTCCGGTACGGCCGCCGCGCCCTGCGGCAGCGGTGGACGCCGTACGACGACGACGGGGACGCCGAGGTCACGGGCCGCCGTGAGTTTGGCGGCCGTCGCCGCTCCCCCGCTGTCCTTGGTGACGATCACGTCGATGCGGTGCTCCCGCAGCAGTGCCGCCTCTCCGGCGACGGTGAACGGACCTCGGGCCAGGACCAGTTCGGTGTGCGGCGGCATCGGCGGCTCGGGCGGCTCCACGGACCGAACGACGAAGTGCGGCTCCGTGAGAGGGGCGAAGGCGGCGAGGCCCAGGCGGCCGGTGGTGAGGAACACCCGGCGGCCGAGCCGCGGCACCAGCTCCGCGGCCGCGCCCAGGGAGGCGACCGGGTGCCAGTCGTCCCCGGGCGCCGGCCGCCAGCCGGGACGGCGCAGCACGACGGCCGGGACGCCGGCCAGGGCGGCGGCCAGGACCGTGTGCGCGGTGATCGCCGCGGCGAAGGGATGCGTGGCGTCGACGACGGCCGCGACCTCGTGCGCGCGCAGCCACCCGGCCAGTCCCTCGGCGCCGCCGAACCCGCCGGTGCGCACCGCTCCGTCGACCGCCCCCGGCCGCGACACCCGCCCCGCCAGTGACGTGGTGACCCGCACGTCGGTGCGGGTGGCCAGCACGGCGGCGAGTTCGCGGGCCTCGGTGGTGCCGCCGAGGAGCAGGACGTGACGGGGCATGGCGTCGAGGGTACGAGGCGCGGCGGGGGGCCTTCCGGCCGGCCAGGTGCGGGGCGGGAGCGAGTTCGCCCGCCCGGTCATGCCCGCGGCGGCGTTCGCCCGGTCACGCCCACGGCGGCTGGTGCAGGCCGAAGGGCGAGCCCTGATCGTCGCGGCACAGGGTGAAGCGTCCGAACCGTGCGACGGAGTCCGGGTCCTCCTGACCCCCCTCACCGATGTCCTCGACGCTGCCGCCGAGTTCCCGCACCCTGACCATCGCGGCGTCCATGTCGTCGACCCGGAAGAAGAGGTACGGGGACGCGTTCTCGCCGCCGCCGTGCATGCCGCCCGGCAGCCCGCCGGTGCCTATGGTGAACCCGTCTCCGCCCGGCCCGGCTTCGAGGTTCCAGCCGAAGAGGGCTCCGTAGAAGGCGCGACCGCGCTCGGGGTCGGCCACGCCGATCTCGAAGAAGGACGGTTCGCCTGCCATCACGTGTCTCCCCTCGCGGGCGTCGCGCGGTGCGGCCGACCGGCCCACAGCACCTCCCCATCATCGGCCGGGACCCCGCCCGGCGCACCCGAATGGCTATCGTCCAGGCATGGACCAGGTGCGTGCCGTGCTCATCGACATCGACGGCGTTCTCACCGTCTCGTGGCGGCCCCTGCCCGGTGCGGTGGATGCGCTGCGGGCGATCCGCGACGCCGGGCTGCCGGTCGCCCTGGTGACCAACACGACGTCCCGCACGCGCGCGTCCCTCGCCGGGACGCTCGCGGAGGCCGGCTTTCCGGTGACGCCGGACGACATCCTGACCGCACCGGCGGTGACCGCCGCGTATCTCACCGCGCACTTCCCGGGGGCGCGGTGCCTGCTGCTGAACAGCGGGGACATCGGGGAGGACCTGCGGGGCGTGCGCCTGGTGTCCGCCGACGCGGACGCCGGGGACGAGGCGGCCGATGTCGTGGTCGTCGGTGGCGCCGGGCCCGAGTTCACGTATCCGGCGCTCAACCGGGCGTTCGGGCACCTGCAGCGCGGGGCGCGGCTCGTGGCCATGCACCGCAACCTGTACTGGCGTACGCGGGACGGCCTTCAGCTCGACACCGGGGCGTTCCTGGCCGGGCTGGAGCGGGCGGCCCGTGCCGAGGCCGTGGTGACCGGGAAGCCGTCGGCCGCGTTCTTCGAGGCCGCGCTGGGCAGGCTCGGCGTGCGGGCGGGCGACGCCGTGATGGTGGGCGACGACATCGAGTCCGACGTCCTCGCGGCACAGCGGGCCGGGGTCACGGGGGTGCTCGTGAGGACCGGGAAGTATCTGCCGGAGACGCACCGGGCGGCCGACGGCACGCCCGATCACGTGATCGACTCGTTCGCCGGCCTCCCGTCGCTGCTGGGGCTGGAGGGGCGGCGCTAGCTAGCGCAGCAGCAATTGCAGGCCGCCGACCACCGTAGCCGCGATCACCAGCTGCTCGAACAGCCGCTGGTCGATCCGGTTCACGGCCCATTTGCCGAGGAGCGCGCCGGGCACCACGAACGCCACGAGCGCCGCGTCCAGCAGCAGCGACCGCCCGTCGATCAGCCCGAGGCCCACGCTGAAGGGCACCTTGGACACGTTGACGATCAGGAAGAAGAACGCGGAGGTGCCCAGGAAGCCCAGCTTCCGGAAGCCCGCCGACAGCAGGTACATCGACATCACCGGGCCACCCGCGTTGGCGACCATCGTGGTGAAGCCACCGAGGACGCCGTAGGAGCGGGCCTTGATCCGGCCCGGCCCGCCGGTCACCGAGTCCGGCTCCGCCTCCGCCGCCTGCCCGGACCTGCGGCGCCGGATCGTCACGCCCGCCATCAGCAGCAGGATCGCCCCGATCGAGGTCCGCACGACCCCGTCGTCGGCCCACACCAGGAACAGCGTGCCGAACACGACGCCCGCACCGACCGCCGGGAACAGCCGCCACAGCGTGGGCCAGTGGGCGTGGCGCCGGTAGGTGAGGACCGCGAGCACGTCGCCGGCGATGAGCACCGGCAGCAGCACCCCGGTGGAGGCGCGGGCCGGCAGCACGGCCGCGAACACGGCGAGGCTGACCGTGTTGGCCCCGCTCACGGCCGTCTTCGAGAAGCCGACCAGGAGCGCGGCGAAGGCGAGGGCGGCGAACTCCCAGCCGGTGATGTGCCAGAGTGTCATCGTGTCCATGCGGACACCGATGCTATGCCCATGCATCTGGTCGCCGTAAGGAGCGTCTCGCCAGGTGGCCCCTGCGCGGCTCGTGCCTCCCTCGCCGCGGCTACCGCGTGAAGCCCGCCCGCGGCTCCCGCTCGACCACCTCCGCAGGTCGTCGGGCAGACCGATCACGGTGACCTGGGCGATGCCGGGGTTCGGCGAGGCCGAGGGTGGGCCATGCGCGACTGCGCCGTCTTCCTGACCACGGCTCCGGCTCGGGCTCCGGGCTCCGGGTCGGGCTCCGGCTCCGGGCTCCGGGTCCGGCTCCGGCTCCGGCTCCGGGCTCCGGGTCGGGCTCCGGGTCGGGCTCCGGGTCCGGGTCCGGCTCCGGGCTCCGGGTCCGGCTCCGGGTCGGGCTCCGGGTCGGGCTCCGGCTCCGGCTCCGGGTCCGGCTCCGGCTCCGGGTCCGGGTCCGGCTCCGGGTCGGGCTCCGGGTCGGGCTCCGGGTCCGGGTCCGGGTCCGGGCTCCGGCCGCTGCCGCACCGCCGCTAGTGCCGCTCCACCAGCACCGCGCTCCCCTGTCCCACACCCACGCACATCGTGGCCAGTCCCCGCCCCGCGCCCGTGCGCCGCATGCGGTGCAGCAGGGTGGTCAGGATGCGGGCGCCGGAGCAGCCGAGCGGGTGGCCCAGGGCGATCGCGCCGCCGGTCGGGTTGACCAGGCCGGGGTCGATGCCGAGCCGGTCGACGCAGGCCAGGGCCTGGGCCGCGAACGCCTCGTTGAACTCGGCCTCCTCGATGTCGCCGACGCTCCAGCCGGCGCGCCCCAGCACCTTCTGCGTGGCCGGGACCGGGCCGATGCCCATCACGTCCGGATGGACGCCGGCCGAGGCACCCGCGACGTACCGGCCCATGGACTCCAGCCCCAGGTCGTTCAGCGCCTCCTCGCTGACCAGCAGGACTCCCGCCGCCCCGTCGTTCATGGGGGACGCGTTGCCCGCGGTCACCGTGCCGCCCTCGCGGAAGACGGGCCTGAGCCGGGCGAGCTTGTCGTACGACGTGTCCTCACGGACGCATTCGTCGCTGTCGACCACCACGCCGTCGGGGCGCCGCACCGGCAGGAGTTCGTCGTCGAAGTGGCCGTTCTTGCGGGCGTCGGCGGCCAGCCGGTGGCTGCGCAGCGCGAACTCGTCCTGGCGCTCCCGCGGGACGCCGTAGCGCTCGGCGACCTCCTCCGCGGTCTCCCCCATGGACAGCAGGCCGTGCAGTTCCTTCATCGCCGGGTTGACCAGCCGCCAGCCCAGGCGGGTGTCGGCGGTCTCGATACGGTGCGGCAGCGCCTCGTCGGGGCGGGGCAGTACGAAGGGGGCGCGGCTCATCGACTCGGAGCCCCCCGCGAGCACGATGTCGGCCTCGCCCGCGGCGACGGTACGGGCCGCGAGAGTGATCGCTTCGAGGCCGGAGGCGCACAGTCGGTTGACGGTGGCGCCCGGGACTGTCTCGGGGAGGCCGGCGAGCAGGGCGGCCATCCGGGCGACGTTGCGGTTGTCCTCGCCGGCCTGGTTGGCGGCGCCCCAGTAGACGTCGTCGATGCGGGCCGGGTCGAGGGCGGGCACATCGGCGACCAGCCCGCGGACGACCGCGGCGGCGAGGTCGTCGGGCCGTACCGGGGAGAGGGCTCCGCGCAGCTTGCCGATGGGGGTGCGGCGGGCGGCCGCGAAGTGGACGGGACGCACGACTGACTCCTGACCGGGAGCTGGACCACCAGCCCCGAGAGTTAGTTAGCACTGCTAGTTTTCGACTATAGCTCTCCGGGGCCCGCCCTGGGAAGCCATCCGGGCTCCGCCCTGGGAGGATCCCCGGAAGCCTTCACCGACGCAGCAGGGGACACCATGACCGACACCCGCGAGCACGTCCTGACCGGCACCCGGGGCACGATCACGGCACGCGAGTGGCCGCATCCCAGGCCCTCCTTCCTCGCCCTCGTCTCGCACGGCTACGGCGAGCACATCGGCCGGTACGAAGGGGTCGCGGGGACGCTGCTGGCGCGGGGGGCCGCCGTGTTCGGCCCGGACCACATGGGGCACGGCAGGTCCGGGGGCGAGCGGGTGCTGATCGCGGACTTCGAGGAGGTCGTCACCGACCTGCACGCGGTCGCCGAGCGGGCCAGGACGGCGTACCCGGGCCTGCCGCTCGTCCTGATCGGGCACTCCATGGGCGGACTGATCGCGGCCCGCCACGCCCAGCGCCACGGGGACGCACTGACCGCGCTCGTCCTGTCCGGTCCCGTGATCGGCACCTGGGACACACCGGGCCGGCTGCTCGCCCACGACGTGATCCCCGAGGTGCCAGTCAGCCCGTCCGCGCTGTCCCGCGACCTCGCCGTGGGGGCCGCCTACGCCGCCGACCCGCTGGTCTGGCACGGCCCGATGAAGCGCCCGACCCTGGAGGCGTTCGCCCGGACCCTTCAGGCCGTGGCCGGGGGCGGGGATGTCGGCGGCCTGCCGGTGCTGTGGCTGCACGGCGGCGACGACCGGCTGGTGCCGCTCGCCGGGAGCCGGGCCGGTGTGGAGAGGCTGAGCGGGGGCGACCTGACCGAGCGGATCTACCCGGGAGCCCGCCACGAGGTCTTCCACGAGACGAACAAGGCCGAGGTCCTCATGGACATGACCCGCTTTCTCGACAAGGTGCTCACCGGCTGAGACATGCCGTTTGCACCGGTTCGGCCGGGGCACCCGCGCCCGCATGGAGTGGTTGCGGCGAGCCGCCTGCGTGGACGAGGACCCCGAGTTGTTCTTCCCCGTGGGCACGACCGGACCGGCGCTGAGGGACATCGCGGCCGCCAAGCGCGTCTGCGCCCGGTGCACGGTGATCAGCCAGTGTCTGCATTACGCGCTGAACAGCGGGCAGACGTCGGGCGTGTGGGGCGGGACCGGCGAGCACGAACGCGCCGAGCTGCTCCGTACACCGAGGACCAGGGACGACATGAGAGGGAGAAACGCACCATGACCGTCGTGAGGAGCACACTTCCCGACGACTCCCGGCGGGTCGCCACCGACGCGCTCCAGGAGACCCTGGTGGACCTGCTCGGACTGTCACTGACCGGCAAGCAGGCGCACTGGAACATCGTGGGACCCCGGTTCCGCTCGATCCACCTCCAGCTCGACGAGGTGGTCGCGTCCGCCCGTGGCTTCGCCGACACGGTGGCGGAGCGCGCCGCGGCCCTGGGCACCCCGCCCGACGGCCGCCCGGAGACCATCGCCACCCGCTTCTCGCTGCCCGGCCCCAAGGACGGCTGGCTGCGTGACGACGAGGTCGTGCAGACGATGGTGGAGGCGCTGGAGGCGGCGATCGGCGGGCTGCGGTCGCGGATCGAGGCGACCGAGAAGCCGGACCCGGTCACCCAGGACCTGCTGATCTCCATCACCGCGGAGCTGGAGAAGCAGCGGTGGATGTTCGAGGCGGAGAACGTCCCGCGCGACTGACCGCGCGACTGACCGCGGGACGGCACCGGGCCGTACGAAGTCCGTACAGCACCCCCGTACGAAGGGAGGGCACCCATGACCGACGCCCTCGAACTCGACGCGCTGTGGGAGGACTTCCACCGCGCGGTGAACATGACCTCGCAGGAACTGGCGGCCTGGCTGCGGGTCCGCGACGCCGGCGAGGACGCGGAGCCCCTGCCGGAGCGGGCCGGCACCCCCAGCGGGCAGGACGTGATCGCGATCCTCCAGAAGCGGCGCACCGACCTCACCGACGAGGACATCCAGGTGATGTACGACGTGGTGGACACGGTCGACGCGCAGGCGGACGTGGCGAACGAGCCCGAGCCCGAACAGACCCGCCACCGGCACCGGCTGATGACGCTGGGCCACGACCCGCTCAGGCCATGACCGGCAACGAGCGGCGCGTCGTGGGCGAACTGCTGAAGGCGCACGGGCAGACGTACGCCGGGGAGGCGGGTATCCGGCTGCGCGACACCCCGCAGCCGCTGTACCGCCTCCAGGTGCTGTCACTGCTGCTGAGCGCCAGGATCCGGGCCTCGGTCGCCGTCGCGACCGCGCGTGCCCTGCACGAGGCGGGGCTGCGCGACCCGCGGCGGATGGCGGGGGCGAGCCGGCAGGACCGGGTGGACGCCCTGGGCCGGGGCGGCTACCGGCGCTACGACGAGCGCACGGCCACCCAGCTCGGCGACGGCGCGGAGCTGCTCACCGAGCGGTGGGGCGGCGATCTGCGGCGGCTGCGTGAGGAGGCCGGTGGCGAGGTTCCCGAACTGCGCCGGCTGCTCCAGGAGATCCCCGGGACGGGGCCCGCGGGCGCCGACATCTTCCTGCGCGAGGCCCAGCGCGTATGGCCCGAGGCCGCTCCGTACCTGGACGCCAAGCCGCTGTCCGGGGTGGAGCGGCTCGGCCTGCCGAAGGATCCAGAAGGCTGGTGGAACTCGCGGGTGACGCCGAACCGGCCGTGCCGGCCGCGGCGTCGGTGCGGGCGGCACTGGACAAGGAGGTGGCCGAGGACAGCCTCCGCCGCGCCGCCTGACCCGTCTCAGGGGCCGGCGGCGCGGCGCCGGTCACATGGTGCGGGCGAGGCGGTCGGAGAGCAGCTTGGCGAAGCGTGCCGGGTCGGCCAGGTCGCCGCCCTCCGCGAGCAGGGCCGTGCCGTACAGCAGCTCGGCCGTCTCGGCCAGCTCCGCGTTCGCTCCGCGCTCCTCGTACGCCGCCCTGAGCCCGCTGACCAGCCGGTGCTCGGCGTTGAGTTCCAGGATGCGCTTCACCGGGGGCAGTTCCTGCCCCATCGCCCGGTACATCCTCTCCAGCGCAGGAGTGATGCCGTCGGCGTCATTGACCAGGCAGGCCGGCGAGTCGGTGAGGCGGGTCGTCAGCCGTACGTCCTTGACCTCGTCGAGCGTCTCGTTCAGCCAGGTCAGCAGCGTCGCGTACGCGCCCGACTTCTCCTGGGACAGCTGTTCCTGCGCGGGCAGGTCGACCGAGCCACGCGCGACGGACCGGAACTCCTTGCCCTCGTGCTCACGCACCGCCTCGACCCAGATCTCGTCCACCGGGTCCGTGAGCAGCAGGACCTCGTACTCCTTGGCCCTGAATGCCTCCAGGTGCGGGGAGTTCTCGATCTGCGCCCGGCTGTCGCCGGTCATGAAGTAGATCTTGTCCTGGCCGTCCTTCATCCGGGCGGCGTACTCGGCCAGGGTGGTGGGTTCCTCGCCGGCGGTGGAGGCGAACGACGCGATGTCGAGGATCGCCTTGTGGTCCTCGGCGGGATCGAGCAGGCCCTCCTTGACCACCGCGCCGAACTCGCGCCAGAACGTCCGGTACTTCCCGGCGTCGTCGCGCAGGAGGTCCTTGACGGACGACAGGACCTTCTTCGCGAGGCGGCGCCGGATCAGCTGGATGTGCCGGTCCTGCTGGAGGATCTCCCGGGAGACGTTCAGCGACAGGTCGGCGGCGTCCACGACGCCCTTGACGAAGCGGAGATGGCCCGGTAGCAGCTCGCGGGTGTCGTCCATGATGAACACGCGCTTGACATACAGCTGGACGCCGTGGCGGGCGTCGCGCTGGAAGAGGTCGTGCGGGGCGCGCGACGGGACGAAGAGCAGGGCCTCGTACTCGAAGGTGCCCTCGGCGCGCATCTGGACGATGTCCAGGGGCTCCGACCAGTCGTGGCTGATGTGCCGGTAGAACTCCCGGTATTCCTCGTCCTCGACCTCGGACCGCGGACGGGCCCAGAGCGCCTTCATCGAGTTGAGGGTCTCGTCCCCCATCCGGATGGGGAAGGAGATGAAGTCCGAGTAGCGCTTGACGATCTCCCGGATCTTCCCCTCGTCGGCGTAGTCGTGGAGGGCGTCCTCCTCGTCCGCGGGACGCAGGTGGACGGTCACCGACGTGCCCTCCGGCACGTCCTCGGCGGTCTCGATCGTGTACGTGCCGTCGCCGTCCGACTCCCAGCGCACGCCGGTCTCCTCGCCGGCCTTGCGGGTGCGCAGGACGACCCGGTCGGCGACCATGAAGACGGAGTAGAAGCCTACTCCGAACTGACCGATCAGCTCGGCGGATTCCTTGCTCTCCTTGAGCCGGCGCAGGGTCTCGGCCGTGCCGGACCGGGCGAGGGTTCCGATGAGCCCCACCACGTCCTCGCGCGACATGCCGATGCCGTTGTCCCGCACGGTCAGGGTGCGGGCGTCCTTGTCCGCCTCGACGGCGATGTGCAGGTCGTCGGTCCGCAGGCTGTCGTCCTTGAGACCGGCCAGGCGCCGTTTGTCCAGGGCGTCGGAGGCGTTGGAGATCAGCTCACGCAGGAAGACGTCCTTGTTCGAATAGATCGAGTGGACCATCAACTGCAGGAGCTGGCGCGCTTCGGCCTGGAACTCCAGCGTCTCGGTGCTCATTGCGTCCCTTCTTCTCAGGTGGTGCGGGGTGCGGGCCATCGAAATCTGACACAACGGCAGCAGAGCACACAAGCGCGCCCGGCCCGGCGCGCTGCTGGCCGAGCCGGCTGAGCGCCGCCGAGACGAGCGTGCGCACCCCGGGGACGAGCACCGAGAGGTCGGGGGCGAAGAGCGGGCTGTGGTTGCCGGGCACGTTGCCCAGCCGCTCCAGCAGCGCCTCGCCCTCCGCCGCCTCCCACACCTCGGCCGGCGTCGTCGTGACGTACCAGTAGTCGTAGGGCACCCCCTGCGGCGCCAGCAGCGAGAAGTCCTCGCTGCCCATCGCCGGGCCGAGGACGAACACCGTGTGCGCACCGAACAGTTCGCGGTGCACGGCGGCGATCTCCTCGTCGAGGGACGCGTCGTTGACGGTGTTCGGATAGCCGGGGCTGACGGTGACCAGGGGCGGCCGCGGACAGCCGGCGGCGTGGCACTCGCCGTCGACGATACGGTGCACGGCGGCCAGCACGCGCTCTCGCACCTGGGGGTCCTGGGTGCGCAGGTTCAGCGCGAGCCGGGCCTCGGCGGGGATGATGTTCGCCTGTGTCCCGGCGTGGAACTGCCCCACCGTCAGCACCGCCGAGTGTGCCGCCGCGACCTCCCGGGAGACCACCGACTGCAACCTGGTGACGATGTACGCGCCGGTCACCAGCGGGTCGACGGTGGACTCGGGGCGTGAGCCGTGGCCGCCGATGCCGTGCACGACGACGTCGATGTCGTCGGAGGCCGACATGATCAGGCCGGGTGTGTGCGGGTACAGCCCGGCAGGACCGGGGGCGGCGTGCTGGCCGAACAGCACGTCGGGGCGCGGGAAGCGCTCGTGCACCCCGTCCGCGACCATCGCCGACGCTCCCCCTCCGGACTCCTCCGCCGGCTGCCCGACCACCACGAGCGTGCCCGACCAGCTCTCCCGCCCGGCCGCGAGTGCCTCGGCGGCGCCGATCAGCCAGGTGACGTGCAGATCGTGCCCGCAGGCGTGCATCACGCCGTCCACGGTGGAGGCGTAGGCGAGGCCCGTCGCCTCGGGCACGGGCAGCGCGTCCATGTCGCCGCGCAGCCAGACGACCGGGCCCTGCCCGTTGGCGAGCACGCCGACGACGCCGGTACCGCCGACGCCTTCCGTCACCTCGTAGCCCGCCGCGCGCAGCCGGCCGGCCAGCCGGGCGGCGGTGCGGTGCTCCTGGAAGGCGAGTTCGGGGTGGCGGTGCAGATCGCGGTAGAGATCCTCCAGGCCGTCGGGCTTGAGGCCGGTGGTGAGGGCGAGGGCGAGGCGTGCTGTGGCGGCGGGTTCGCTCATGGCTGCTTCGTTCTCCTCCGACAGGGGGGCACGCTCACCGACGGGCGCCGCGTGCGGGATGGCTGGGGCCTGTGCCGGCCATCCTGCCGCCTGCCGGGGGGCCGGGCCATCCGTAGGTGTGATCATGAGCACCGCCCCGCTGCCGGTACGCTGTGGCAGCTGCGGCACACCCTCCACCTCACCCGCACCGGCGGTGAGTTACGGCCTGCGGCGCCGAGACTTCACACAGCATGAGGATGAATCACAGGTGCTCATAGCGGGCCGGTACCAGCTGCAGGATCCGATCGGGCGCGGCGCGATGGGAGAGGTCTGGCGGGCGTACGACGAGACGCTCGGCAGACGGGTCGCCGTCAAACTGCTGCTGCCCCAGGACTCCGACCCCACGGCCGCCTCACGCTTCCGGCTGGAGGCGCAGACCGCCGGACGTCTGCATCACCCCTACGTGGTGGGCGTGCTGGACTTCGGTACGTTCGAGGACCGGCTGTTCCTGGTGATGGAGCTGGTCGACGGCGACAGCCTCGCCGGGGTGCTCGCCCACGCGGGTCCGCAGCCCGCCGACCGGGTGGCCCGGATCGCCGCGCAGGCGGCCGCCGGGCTCGCCGCCGCCCATCAGCAGGGCATCGTGCACCGGGACATCAAGCCGGCCAACCTGCTGCTGGACGCCGACGGCACCCTGAAGATCGGCGACTTCGGCATCGCCCGCTTCCTCGACGACCCGGCCGCGGCGCTCACCGCCACCGGCCAGATCGTCGGCACCAGTCTCTACCTCGCTCCGGAACGCGCGCTCGGCCGGCCGGCGGGGCCTGCCAGCGACGTGTACTCGCTGGGCTGCGTCCTGTACCAACTCCTCACCGGAAGCCCGCCGTTCCAGGCCGACACCCCCATCGCGATCCTGCACCAGCACCTGGACGCCACCCCGGTACCGCCCCGGCAGCTCGGCGCCGACCTCCCGCCCGCCTTCGAGAGCTATCTGCTGGGCCTGCTGGACAAGCAGCCCGAGCACCGGCCCGCCGCCGCCCAGGTCGCCGACTGGTTCGCGGCCGGCGCCTGGCAGGGCCGCCCCGAGCCGCTGCCCGCCACCGCACCGGCACCCGCACCGTCGCCGAGCCCGGAGCCGTCGGCCGGCGGGACGGGGCCCGCGACGACGTACATGCTGCCGTCCGCCCCGAGGACGGCGTCCCGGCGCCGCGGCCGGCCGGGGGTGCGGGCCGTCGTCCTGCGGCCCCGCGTGCTGGGGTCGGCCGCCGCGGTGGCGCTGTTCCTGGCGGCGGTGGCCGCGGGCATGCTGTGGTTCTCGCCCGACGACACGGCGGCGGAGGGCTCGCGCACGGACTCCCCCGGCTCCACGCCCACCGCCTCCACCGCGCCCACTCCGCCGGGGTCCCCGGCGGTCGTGTCGGCCGCACCGACCGCCGGGACGTCGCCGGCGCCCGCCACGACGAAGACGCACGACAAGCACGAGGACCGGGAACGGGAACGGCGGCGTCACACGGACGACGAAGGCGACGAGGGGCGCGAGGGGGACGACGGGGGCGGGGAGGACTGAGTCCCGCCCGCGCTCCTGCCGACGCGGCGTGCGGGGCCCGGTGCCCCCGTCCGTCCCGGGTGTGCGGCACCGCAGCCCCGCGGCTCCCCACCGCCATGATGACCGGACCGAGGTGCCCCGCGCATTGCCGTGTTCCGGCAAGGGTGACTACGCTCCCGGTGCCGTAGGCCGTCAAGAAGGCGTCAAGGCGGCATCGAGAGAGGCGGGGGCGCGGTGAGCGTGACGGCGACCGAGGAGACGTATCTGCGGGGGTACGCCGACATGCTGACGGAGGTCTGGGCCACCGGGCGCCGGCCGACCCGCGACGAGCTCCAGGAGCGTCGCGCCCTCGGGGAACGGGCCGCGGAGGCCGGGCACAGTCTGCGCGCGCTGGTGCGTCAGCACCTCGACGCCACCCGCGCCTGGTGGCCCGGGACGCCGGGCACGGCGGACAGTGTGCTCGCCGCGGTGTCCCAGGCCGTGGACGCCTTCGCCGAGGGATACGAGCGAGCACAGCAGCTGTCGGTGCGTCAGGAGGAGGCCGCGCGACGGGAGTTCATCGACGACCTGCTGTACGGGCGCAGCGACCTGGGGCGGCTGGCCGAACGGGCGGAGCGCTTCGGGCTGGTCCTGTCCAGCGCGCACGCGGTCGCGGTCGCCGAGGGCCCGGAGGCGTACGCGGACACCCACCCCGTGACCCGCCGTGTGGAGACCGCCCTGATAGCGCGCTTCGGCAACCGGCGCATCCTGCTGGCCACCAAGAACGGGCAGCTGATCTGCATCGCGCCCGGCGACCAGGACGAGGTGCTCGTCTTCTTCGCCCAGCAGGCCCGCGCGGCGACCGAGGCCGGGCGGGTCGCCATCGGGCGGCCGCAGCCCGGAGCGGGAGGCGTGGTCCACTCCTACGAAGAGGCTCTCAACGCCCTGCAACTGGCGCAGCGGCTGGCGCTCCACGAGCCGGTGGTGCGCGCCGCCGAGCTGCTGGTCTATCCGGTCCTCACCCGTGACCGGCAGGCGATGGCGGACCTGGTGCTGAGCGCCCTGGGGCCGCTGCGCGGGGCCCGGGGCGGCGCCGAGCCGCTGCTGCGGACGCTGGAGGTGTACTTCGACTCGGGGTGCGTCGCGGCGGAGGCGGCCCGGCGGCTCGCGCTGAGCGTGCGCGCCCTGACCTACCGCCTGGAACGCATCCACGAACTCACCGGCGCCAACCCGGCCGAGCCGATGCACCGCTACACCCTGCAGACGGCCGTGATCGGCGCACGGCTGCTGGACTGGCCCGCCAAGGAGCTGTGACTCCCGGGCGGGCCCGCTGCCCGTGGGCCTCAGCCGGTGATCTCGACCTTCTCGGCCGCGCCGTCCCGCCGCGTGACGCCCTTCAGCAGCTCAGCGAGGTCGACGCCCGTGGTGGCGCCGAGGAGTTCGATGCCCTGGGTGACGTTGTCGGCGACCGCGCGGGGGATCCGGCCTGCCCCGTCGGTGGAGATCACGGTCATCTTGTCCACCGCCGCGAGCGGTTCGGACGCCTTGGCGACGACCTGGGGCAGCACCTCGACCAGCATCTGGAGGACGGCCGCGTCGCCGTACCGGCCGAAGGCGTCGGCCTTCTGCCGCATGCCTCCGCCTCGGCCGCGCCCTTCGCGCCGATCGACGCCGCCTCGGCCTCGCCCTCCAGCCGCACCGCCTCCGCGACCGCCGCCCGCCGGGCCCGCTCGGCCTCACCCTGCTTGAGGCCCTCGATGGCCTCCGCCTCGGCCAGGGCGCTGCGCCGTTGCTTCTCTCCCTCGCCGGTCAGCCGGGACCGCTCGGCCTCGGCCTGCGCCGCCGCGATGCCGGCCAGCCGCTCGGCCTCGGCCTGCTTGACCCGCGCCACCCGCCTGGCCTCGGCCTCCTGCTCGGCGGCGTACCGCTGGGCGTCGGCGGGCTTGCGCACCTCGGTGTCGAGCTGGCGGTCCTTCAGCGCGGCCTGCCGTTCGGCGACCTTCTCCTGCTGGGTGAGGATGTCCTGCTGCCGGGCCGCCTCGGCGAGGGGTCCGGCGGCGTCCGCCTGTGCGGCCGCGGCGTCCGTCTCGGCCTTGATCTCGGCCTGCTTGAGCGCGAACGTCCGCTGGGCGACGGCGATCTCCTCCTCGGCCTTCAGCCGGGCCTGCTCGGCCGCACGCCGGGCCTCGGCCTCGGCGATGTCGGCCTCCTGCTTGGCGCGGGCCGCCTCGGGCCGGCCGAGGTCCTCCAGGTAGGAGCCCTCGGTGGAGATGTCCTGGATCTGGAAGGCGTCCAGCACCAGGCCCTGCCCGGACAGGCTGGCCTCGGCCTCCTCCGCGACCTGCCCGGCGAAGGCGGCCCGGTCGCGGATGACGTCCTCCACGGACATCCGCCCGACGATCGCCCGCAGCGCGCCGGACAGCACCTCCTGGGTGAAGCCGACGATCCCGTCCTGCTGCATCAGGAACCGCTGCGCGGCCGCCCGGATCGAGTCCTCCGTCCCGCCGACCTTGACGATGGCGACACCTTCGAGGTGGGCCTTGATCCCGCGCAGGGTGACCGCGCCGCGCACCGCGACCGGAATGTGCCGCGAGGACAGGTCGAGCGTGAACCGCTGCTGCACGAACGGCACGACGAACACGCCGCCGCCGACCACGACCTTCTGCCCGCTGTTGTCGGTGAACACCCGGCCGGTCGCCGGATCGGTGGCCTGCTTGCCACGCCGCCCGGTGACGATGAACGCCTCGCTCGGGCCCGCCACCTTGTAGCGGCTGACCACCACCAGGGCGAGCAGCACGAACAGTACGACGACTCCCACCACGGCGATGACGACAGAACTCATGACAATGCCCCGTTCCAAGAGCTGAATCTGCATGAAAAGGACAGGCGGCCCGGCCGTCAGCCGACCGGGCGCACCACGACGGAGGTCGCGGACGGTGCCGCCTCCACCCACACCTCGGCGCCCCTTGCCACCGGCACGGCGCTGCGCGCGGCGAACTTGACCGGCTGGCCGCCGAGTTGCAGCAGCACCTCGCCGAAGCCCCCGGCGGGGATGGCCGTCACGACGCTGCCCGAGGTGCCCACGAGGTCCTCGCCCCGGGGGGCGACGGCTCCCTGATCGCGCATCAGGGCCCGGCTCAGGCGGTACGTCAGCCAGGCGGCGCCCAGGCCGCAGACGCCGCCGCATCCGGTGGCGAGCGCGGGGCCGGCGCCCGTCGTCCCCAGGGCGAGCGCTCCGCCGAAGCCGGTCATCGCCAGGAACCCGGCGACGACCGGCAACGAGAGCCACCCGTCGAGGACACCGTCCAGCACCCCGTCGAGCACCGGCGTCAGGGCGAGCAGCACGACCCCCGTGATACCCAGTCCCAGGAACCAGGCCATGCGCGCAGCCCCCTCTCGCCCCTCGCCGGTCTCCCCCGTTGACGGGATCCTGACATGCAGGGCCGCAGGGTTTCACTGCCGGGTTCCGGCAATCTTTACGCGCCTTTTATGCCTACGTCCCGATCTCCGGCAGGCCCAGCACGCGCGTGATCGTGCGGAGCACGCCGTTGTCCGTGTTGGCGGGAGCCAGGTGGCGGGCGCGGTGGACGACGTCGGGGTGCGCGTTCGCCATGGCGAAGGACCACTCGGCGGTGTCCAGCATCTCCAGGTCGTTGAGGTAGTCGCCGAACACCATGGTCTGCGCGGGGGTGATGCCCAGCTCGCGCTGGAGGCGGCGGACGGCGGCGCCCTTGTCGGCGGTGCGGTTCATGACGTCGGCCCAGTGCTCGCCGGAGACAACGACCTGGTGGGTGGCGGCGAAGCGGGCGAGGGCCGGCGCGGTGCCGCGCTCCACGGGGCCGAAGTCGTAGAGGGCGACCTTGAGGATGTCGTCGTCGACCGCGGTGACGTCGCCGACGACGCGGTGCTCGACGTAGTACTTGCGCACCTCCGCCAGGAACGGCTCGTCGGCGCGTTCGACGTAGGCGGACCGCTTGCCGCAGACGACGGCGCCCAGGTCGGTGCCGCCCTCCGCGAGCCCCCGTACCGCCTCGACGACATCGGTGACGACGGCCGGGGCGAGCGGGTCGGAGCTGAGTTCCACACCGTCCCGGACGACGTACGTGCCGTTCTCCGCGATGAACACCATGCCCTCGGCCGCCCGCGCGAACTCGCGTGCCAGCGTGGCGTACTGGCGGCCGCTCGCCGGGCAGAACAGCACCCCGCGCTCCCGAAGCTGCTCCAGCACCTCCCACAGCCCGGCGGGGACGCGCTTGTCGTCGTCCAGCAGCGTGCCGTCCATGTCGGTCACGACGAGGCGGATACCGGGGATGCCGGGCTCCGGGGAGGCGGAGGGGGTGGGCAGAGTCGCGTGGGAGTGGGGCATGTCCTGTTTCCTGGGGCTCGGGCCGTGTTGCCGGGCCGCTCGGCCGCTGTCCCGGGGTGCCCGCTCACGCGCCGCTCGTCGTTCCGGTCGCGGCCGTCAACCCTACCCGGGCCACTCCCCCGCACGAGTGAGTCCCGGTCCCCCGGTTCCCGCCCCGGGCCGATCTTGAACGCGGCACAATGGCGGCGACTGCGGTACGGGCGAGGAGAGGAAGAGACGTGAGCGAGGCTCCCACCCCGGCGGAGGGATCGGCACGCCTGAACACCGGTGTGGCGCACAACGCACGGGTCTGGAACTACTGGATCGGCGGCAAGGACAACTACGAGGTCGACCACCGGGTCGGCGACCACGTCGCCTCGATGTTCCCGCTGATCCGGGACATCGCCCGGGCGGACCGCGAGTTCCTGCACCGGGCGGTGTCACTCCTGGCAGGTGAGCACGGGGTGCGGCAGTTCCTGGACATCGGTACCGGGCTCCCGACGGCGGACAACACCCACGAGATCGCACAGCGCATCGCGCCCGAGTCGCGGATCGTGTACGTCGACAACGACCCCATCGTGCTGATCCACGCCCGGACCCTGCTGACCGGCACTCCCGAGGGCGTCACCGACTACGTCGACGCCGACGTGCGCGATCCGCAGGGCATCCTCGACCGCGCCGCGCGCACCCTGGACCTCACGCGCCCCGTCGCGGTGATGATGCTGGGCATCCTCAACTTCGTGCTGGACACGGGCGAGGCCCGGGAGATCGTGCGCCGGGTCATGGCCGCCGTCCCCTCGGGCAGCTTCCTGGTCATGACGCACCCCACGCACGACGCGGAACTGGGCGGCGAGGGCCAGATCCCGGCCATGAGGTTCTGGAACGAGAACGCCACGCCGCCGGTGACCGCCCGCAGTGGCGCCGAGATCGCATCGTTCTTCGAGGGCCTGGACATGATGGAACCTGGCCTGGTGTCGTGCTCGGCCTGGCATGCGCGACTGCACGCCCCCGCCGTGGTACCGCAGTACGGCGCGGTGGCCGTGAAACCCTGACACCGGCACCGACCCGGCCGCCGAGGAGGACGACCCATGACGACTCTTGCCGACCCGGTCCCCGGCGGCCGCCCCGGTGAGACCGAACGGGCCGGCGCGCTGAGCGGCGAGCTCGCCGCGCGGGGTGTCCACGGCATCGTGCTGTCGTACGTCGACACGGCCGGCATCGGCCGGGTGAAGACGATCCCGACGGCGCGCCTCCCGGCGGCCGTGGCGTGGGGTGTGGGGATGTCGCCGGTGTTCGACACGTTCCTGGCGGACGACTCCGTCGTCGCCACCGACGTGCTCGGCTCACCGGACGGCGATCTGCGGCTCTACCCCGACCTGGACCAGGTGGCCGTGCTGGCCGCCCAGCCCGGCTGGGCGTGGGCGCCCGTCGACCGGATCACGCAGGACGGTGAGCCGCACCCGGCCTGTGCCCGCACCTTTCTGCGCCGTGTCGTCGCCCGCGCGGCAAGGGAGCACGGGGTCACCTTCCGGGCGGCCGTGGAGATCGAGTTCGTGGTCGGGCTGGGGTCGGCGCCGGACGGGGCGTTCGTACCGGCGGTGTCGGGACCGGCCTACGGCGCCACCCGGCAGGTGGAGCTGAGCGACTGCACGGCCGATCTGCTGGCGGCCTGCGCGGCGCAGGGCGTGGACGTCGAGCAGATCCATCCCGAGTACGCGGCCGGGCAGTTCGAGGTGTCGGTGGGCGCGCTCGACCCGGTCGCGGCGGCTGACCGGAGCGTGCTGCTGCGCCAGACCGTCCGCGCGGTGGCCCGGCGGCACGGCCTGCGGGTCTCCTTCGCCCCCGCAGTGTCCGGCAAGGGCGTCGGCAACGGCGGCCATCTGCACCTCTCCGCCTGGCGCGACGGCGTCAACCTGCACTCCGGCGGCACCGGCCGGCACGGCATGACACCGGACGCCGAGTCCTTCGCCGCCGGGATCCTCGGCCATCTGCCGGGCCTGCTGGCGGTCACCGCGCCGAGCCCGGCGAGCTATCTGCGGCTCAGGCCGGCGCAGTGGGCCGGCGTGTTCACGGCGTGGGGCCTGGAGACCCGGGAGACCGCGGTGCGGGTCATCACGGGCACCGCCGGACTCCGTGACCAGGCCGCCAACCTGGAGGTGAAGCCCGTGGACCTGGCCGCCAACCCCTATCTCGCCCTCGGCTGTGTCGTCGCCGCCGGACTGGACGGCCTGGCGGCGGGAACAGCGCTGCCCGAGGCCATCACCGGCGACCCGGCGCGGCTGGGGGCCGAGGCGGCGCGGCGGGGGGTGCACCGGCTTCCCGAGTCGCTGGAGGAGGCCGTCGCCGCGTTCCGCCGGGACGACGGGGTGCGGGCCGCGCTGGGAACGGTGCTGGCCGACGCGGTGACCGCCGTACGGCTCGGGGAGATCGCCGCAGTGGCCGGTCTGGACGACGACCAGGTGGCGGCGGCGTACCGCTGGGTGTACTGACGTGGGCGCCGCCGGACCGGTCGCGCGGGCGCTGGACGCGCTGCCCCTCGTGGACCACCACTGCCACGGCGTCGTCACCGCCGGCCTGGACATGCCGGGCTTCGCGTCGCTGCTCACCGAGGGCGAGGCGTGGCCCGGCATCTCGCCCTTCGACAGCCCCGTCGGTGTCGCCGTCCGGCGGCACTGCGCGCCCCTGCTGGACCTGCCCCGCCACGCCCCGGCCGAGGAGTACGTGGCCCGCCGGGCCGGGCTCGGCGTGCGGGAGGTGAACCGGCGCTTCCTGTCCGCCGCGGGGACCGGGGTGTTCTGCGTCGACACCGGGTACGGCCCACCGGACCTGACCACTCCCGGGCAGCTGGCCGGGACGGCGGGGCCAGGTGCCGTCGCGTACGAGGTGGTGCGGCTGGAGAACGTCGCCGAGGCGGTGGCCGCGGCGGGGGTCGAACCGGACGCGTACGCGCCGACGTTCGAGGCGGCCGCGGCGGAGGCGGTACGGCGGCCCGGTGTGGTGGCGGTGAAGTCGGTGGCCGCCTACCGCACGGGCTTCGACCTGGACCCGGCCCGCCCGGCCGGCGCCGAGGTGACCGGGGCCGCCGGGCGCTGGCTGGCGCGCGGCGGCCGGCTGGACGATCCCGTGCTGGTACGGCACCTCCTGTGGACGGCCGTCGGCCTGGGGCTCCCCCTTCAACTGCACACGGGCTTCGGCGACAACGACGTCCGGCTGCACCGCTGCGACCCCACGCACCTGACCGACTGGCTGCACCTGACGTCCGGCACGATCCCGGTGATGCTGCTGCACTGCTGGCCGTACCAGCGCCAGGCCGCCTACCTCGCCGCCGTGTTCGAGCAGGTGTACCTCGATGTCGGCCTCACCCTGCACCATGTGGGACCGGGCCGGGCCCGGGCGGTGCTGGCCGAAGCGACGGAGATCACGCCGTTCCGCAAGCTGCTGTACAGCTCCGACGCCTACGGTGTGGCCGAGTTCCACCTGCTGGGCGCCCTGGCCTTCCGGCGGGGGCTGGCCGAGCTGCTCCAGGAGCGGGTGGACTCGGACGAGCTGAGCCTGCCCGACGCGCTGCGCATCGTGCGGTGGGCGGGACGGGACAACGCCCACCGGGTCTACCGGTTTTCCGACGACACCTGAAAGTATGATCAAGCAATGTCTGACATGACCGAGACCACGCCCGGTTGGCTGTCCTCCGACGAGCTGGAGATCGCGCGCGCCCACATGCCGATCCTGTACGTCGAGGCGGTGCCGGTGCGCGTCGACGACAGCGGTGAAGTCACCAGCATCGGCCTGCTGCTGCGCATCGGACCGGAAGGGACGGTCAGTCGGACCCTCGTCTCCGGCCGGGTCCTGCACCACGAGCGGGTCCGGGACGCCCTGCTGCGGCACCTGGAGAAGGACCTCGGCCCGGTGGCGCTGCCCCGGATCCCGGCCTCCCTCCAGCCCTTCACGGTCGCCGAGTACTTCCCGACCCAGGGCATCACGCCGTACCACGACCCGCGTCAGCACGCGGTGTCCCTGGCCTACGTGGTGCCGGTCACCGGCGACTGCCGGCCCCGCCAGGACGCGCTGGACCTGGAGTGGTTCGACCCGCACGAGGCGGCCTCGCCGGCGTTGCAGAGCGAGATGCCGGGCGGGCACGGGGTGCTGCTCAAGCAGGCGCTGGCGCACGTGGGGCTGGCGTTCTGACCGGCCGCGCCGGTTGACGCCGTAGCCGCGGCGGCACCGGGCGCGCGCGGTACGACAGGCCGGACGGACGGAGGGTGCCGGTGGAAGCCGGCACCCTCCCGTCGGTCAGGCGACCAGCACCGCCGGCTCGTCCGCCGCCGCCAGCAGGCCGGCCAGCGTGGCGCGAGCCCGGTTCACCCGGGATCGGACGGTGCCGACCGGGCAGCCGCTGAGCACGGCGGCCTCCGCGTACGGCAGTCCCAGCAGCTGGGTGAGCACGAACGCCTCCCGGCGCTCCTCCGGCAGCGCGGCCAGCAGATCGAGCAGCGCGACGCCGTCCTCGAAGCCGGGCAGGTCGCGGGGCTGGGCCAGTTCCACGGCCAGCCGCCAGTCCGGCACGTCGCACAGGCGCGGCCGGGTGGCCGCGTAGCGGTAGCTGTCGATCACCGCGCGCCGCGCGATGGACAGCAGCCAGGCCCGCGCGGAGGAGCGGCCCTCGAACCGGTGCAGGCTGCCGAGCGCCCGCAGGAACGTGTCCTGCGCCAGGTCGTCGACGGCCTGCGGGTCGCCGCACAGATGGGCGACGTAACGCAGGACGTCGCGGTGCAGGGCACGCACGAAGCGGTCCACGGCCGCCGGGTCACCGGTCCGGGCGGCCAGCGCCCATGCCGTTATCGAGTCGTCGGCGGATTCGGCGCCGTGGGGACCGGTTCGGTCGTGGTCGCCGGTTTTGCGGTGGTCCTCGGTTCTCTCGAGTGCGTCGGGCAGGGCAGGAGTGATCACCTGGTGTCCTTGTCGGCCGTCCGGATTCCCGGCCGGTGGCGCGCGGGCGCGCGTGGCGGTGCGGGATCCGGTGAGTGGGGAGCCGGCCGTACGGCGACCCGCGCGGCACGGGCAGGCCCGCGCGTGCGTACGGCCGTGACCCGAGGCGCGTACGGCTGCCCCGGGTTACCGGCTGTCGTTCAGACAGCGGTCCCCAGGGGTGGGCCCCGAGAGGTGATCGCATGGACGAGGAGGAGCCGCCGGGGTGTCCGTGCCGGGGCCCGGCGCCACAGACGCGGGCGGGGGTGCCGCGGCGGGGCGGGCACGACCGGCGGCAGCCGCAGCGGTGCCGCGAGCCATCCGGCCACGGCCCGCAGCAGGCGGAACGCGGCGCGCTCACCGTGCGCGAGCCACAGCCCGCACAGCAGCGCGGCCAGCAGGTGGGCGGCGAGCATGCCGAACGAGGACGAGGCGTCCATGACGTGGGGCATGTCCCCGCCGTGGCCCATGTCGACGGCGTCCGGGGCATGGGTGTGGGTGGCGCCCCGGTGCGCCGCCGGCATGCCGGCGGCATCCATGGGCATCGCGGGCATCCCGTGCCCCATGGCGCCGGCGTGCGCGGGGGCCGCCGGACCGGCGGCAGCCGACTGGGCGACGGAGAAGGCGGAGTGCAGCGCCGTCTGCGCGGCGACGACGACGGTCACGATCAGCGGCAGCCCACGTTCCCGTCCGGCCAGCCCCCAGCCCGCGGCGCCGGTCGCGGCGCCCCCGGCGGCCAGCGCCCACCAGGGCACATGACTGCCGGACATCAGCACGTGACCCAGGGCGGCGAGCAGCACACAGACGGCCGCGAACACCGCGGCCCGAACCGTGCGAGAACACCACCCAGCAGTCATGACGGCCCTCATCCTTGCATCCGGCGCGCGGTCGTCAACGATGGGTACGGAATCGGGTGGTGCCGGTGACTCATTCCGAGACGCGTGAGACAGACCACACGCATATGCCGGAACCGGCAGGGCACCGGGACCGACTGCTGAGGGAGGCGGCATACGCCCTGGCCCCACTGCCCCTCTGGCATCCTCGACACGTACCCCTCCCCCTGCCTCCCGCCGGACCCGAGCCGATATCGGCGGATCCGCCCGGTTCCACGCCCCGCCCGCTGCTCACCCAGTCGTGGCTGGATCTGGCCTTCCTGCACTGGGCCGCGGACCCCGGGGACGTGGCACCGCCGCTGCCGGCCGGGTGCGTACCGGACACCCCGCACGGACAGACGTACGTCGGTCTCGTCGCGTTCCGGATGCACCGGGCCGGCTGGCTGCGGCTGCCCGGTGTGCCCTACTTGGGCAGCTTTCCGGAGACCAACGTCCGGCTCTACTCGGTGGACAGCCACGGCCGTCGCGGAGTGGTCTTCCGCTCGCTGGACGCCTCCCGGCTGCTGCCGGTGGCGATCGGCCGCTCGGCGTTCCGGCTCCCCTACATGTGGTCGAGGATGACCGTCTCCCGGGACGGACGTGCTCACCTACAGCAGCACGCGGCGGCTGCCCGGCCCCAGGGGCGCCCACAGCAGGATCACGCTGCGCGTCGGTGAGCCGGTGGCCGAGCCCACCGCGCTCGAGCACTTCCTGACCGTCCGCTGGGGCATGCACACCTCTGTCCTCGGCCGCCCTGTGCACCTGCCGAACACCCACCCCCGCCGGCCCCTGCACCGCGCCGAACTCCTCAAGTGCGAGGAGGACCTAATCGCCGCCGCGGGCCTGCCCGCGCCGTTCGGCGAGCCGGTGAGCGTGCTGTACTCGCCGGGGGTGCCGGTGCGCTTCGCACGCCCCGCCCGCCGACGAGGCCGGTGACCCTAACCGCCCGGCAGCACCACCACCGCCGACGTCTCGACCTGGCCGCTGTGCTGGAAGTACAGCGTGAACGGCACCACGTCGCCCACCCGCCAGTCCGCGCCGGCCCGCAGGACCACGTCCAGGCCGAGCGGTGTCATCGACAGGCCGCCGCCCGCGGGGACGGAGGCGGAACCGACGGCGGCACGGTAGGCCGCTCCGCCGTCGGTCATACGGTGGAGGCTGAGCGTGGGTTCCCGGCCGGCCGCGCCCGACCTCACCGCGACCAGCCGGTCCTCCGCTCCACCCGAGTTGGTGATGTCGAAGAACGCGGCCGTGTCCTCGGTGTCCCCGAACGGCAGGAAGACCCGTCCCGGCGCGACCTCGATCCGGGGCGGGCTGCCCGCCCGTCCGGCCCCCACCCACGCGCTCAGCGCGCCGAGGGCGACCGCACAGGCCGCCACCGGGGCGAGGGCGCCGATCAGCGCGTCGGCGGCGCGCGGCCGGCTCATCGCGCGGCCCCCCGTCGACGCGCCGGCTGCCAGGTGCGCAGCCGCAGGCTGTTCCCGACGACCAGCAGCGAGCTGACGGACATCGCCGCCGCCGCGAGCATCGGGGTCAGCAGCCCCACCATGGCAAGCGGCAAGGTCACCGCGTTGTAGCCGAAGGCCCACACGAGATTGGCGCGGATCGTGGCCAGGGTCCGGCGAGCCAGCCGGACCGCGTCCGCGAGCGCCTCGATGTCCCCCCGAACGAGTGTCACGTCCGCCGCCCCGACGGCCACGTCCGTGCCGCCGCCCATCGCGATGCCGAGGTCGGCGCCGGCCAGCGCGGCGGCGTCGTTCACCCCGTCGCCCACCACCGCGACCCGGCGTCCGTCCGCCTTCAGCCGCCGGACCAGCCCGGTCTTGCCCTCCGGGGTGCGGCGGGCGTGCACCTCGGTGATGCCGAGGCCCGCCGCCACGGCCCGCGCGGGCGCTTCGGCGTCGCCGGTCGCGAGGACGGGCTCGATTCCGAGGCGGCGCAGCCGGTCGACAGCGCGGTAACTGCCCGGCCGCACGACGTCCCCGATCTCCACGACCGCCTCGGCGATCCCGTCCACCCGGACCAGCACCGGCGTCCGCGCCGCGGCGTGGGCCGCCTGCCTCGCCTCGGCCAGCTCCCCGGGCAACTCGCCCTCGCAGGCGCCGACTTCGACCAGCCGGCCCTCGACGAGGCCCCGCACTCCCCGTCCGGCCTCGGCGGTGAAATCCCGCACGCCGGGAAGTGGCCGCCCCGCGCAGGCGGCGATCGCACGCCCCAGCGGATGCTCGGACCCCTGTTCGACGGCCCCGGCCAGCCGCAGTACGGCGTCCCGGCCCCGACCACCGGGCGGCGTGGTGACCCGGGCGACGGTCATGTGCCCGGAGGTGAGCGTGCCGGTCTTGTCCAGGACCACGGTGTCGATGTGCCGCAGCCCCTCCAGCGCCTGCGGCCCGGTGACCAGTACACCCAGCTGCGCGCCGCGTCCGGTGGCGGCCATCAGGGCGGTAGGGGTCGCGAGGCCCAGCGCGCACGGGCAGGCCACGACCAGGACCGCCACCGACGCGGTGATCGCGGCCTGCGGCGCGGCGCCGGCCCCGAGCCAGAAGCCCAGCACGGTGACGGCGAGTGTCAGCACCACCGGTACGAACACCCCGGCCACCGTGTCGGCCAGCCGCTGCGCCTTCGCCTTGCCCGTCTGCGCCTCCGTCACCATCGCGGTGATCCGGGCGAGTTGGGTGTCCGCCCCGACGGCCGTGGCCCGGACGATCAGCAGCCCGCCGGCGTTGACCGCCCCGCCGACCACCGCCGAGCCGGGCCCGACCTCGACGGGTTCGCTTTCGCCGGTGACGAGGGCGAGGTCCACGGCGGAACTGCCCTCCAGCACCTCACCATCGGTCGCGACCCGTTCTCCGGGGCGCACGACGAAGTCCTGCCCGGCCGTCAACCGCTCGACGGGGACGAGCCGTTCCCCGCCGTCCGCCTCGCGTACGGACACCTCCTTGACGGCGAGCCGGGCCAGTGAGCGCAGCGCCGCGCCGGTGCCGTGCCGGGCACGCGCCTCCAGGCAGCGGCCCGCCAGCACGAACAGCGGTACGGCGACGGCCGCCTCGAGATACACGTGCGCGACGCCGTCCGTGGCGGACGGCACCAGGCTGAACGGCATCCGCATGCCGGGCGCGCCCGCCCCGCCGAGGAAGAGCGCGTACGCCGACCAGGCGAAGGAGGCCAGTACACCGAGCGAGACCAGGGTGTCCATGGTCGACGCGGCGTGCCGCAGCCCACGCGCCGCCCGTACGTGGAACGGCCAGGCTCCCCAGACGACGACCGGTGCGGCGAGGACGAAGCAGAGCCACTGCCAGTTGCGGAACTGCAGCGCGGGCGCCATCGACAGCACCAGCACGGGGACCGCGAGCAGTGCCGTCACCGTCAGCCGCCCGAGCTCGGATGCGTTCGCGGCACCGGGCTCCGCGGCTCGGGACGGTGTGGGCAGGGCGGCCGTGTAGCCGGCCCGCTCGATCGTGGCGATCAGTTCGGCGGGGCTGATGTCCGGCGGGTGGGTCACGCGGGCCCTGCCGGTGGCCAGGTTGACGCCCGCGGTGACGCCGCCGAGCCGGGTCAGCCGCTTCTCGACCCGGGTCACGCAGGCCGCACAGGTCATTCCGCCCACCGTGAGGTCGGTCGTCGTCAGGACGGGAGCCGGTCCGGTCGTCACGGGGCGTGGCCTTCGTGGTTCCCGGTGTGGCTTCCGGTGGGGTCGCCGTGCGTGCCGGTGTGGGGATCCGTCTCGCTCGTGCCGGTGCCGGGGCGCTGCATGCCGGGGGCGACCGGGCCGACGGCGGATCCGACGGCGTACGCCACCACGAACACGGCGGCGAGCAGCAGGAGGAATGCGCCGAGGGCGGGCGGGGGCAGCAGGTCCCGGAGCGCCCTCGGGGCGCGGCGGGCGGGTGGTGGGGAGTCGTGCATCACCGGTCTCCTGATCGCGTCGCACGGCGTCACTCGGTTCGCACCGTGCCGGTACAGGAGTCGGGGACGGGGCACGCGGAGTTCCACGCCACCGGTGTGGGGTAGGTCACACTGTGCGTTCGCACGGTTACCGTGGGGCGCGCAGCGAGCACCGTTACTTCCCCTTTTGAGGTGTTTCACCATGGTCCTGAGTATCCGCAACCAGCTGCCCGGCACCGTCACCGCCGTCACCCCCGGCGAGGTGATGGCGACCGTCGCGGTCCGTCTCGACGGCGGACAGGACATCATCGCGGCGATCACCGTGGACGCGGTGCGGGACCTGGCGCTGTCCGAGAAGGCCGCCGTACGCGTTCTCGTGAAGTCCACGGAGCTCGCCCTCGCCACCGGCCCGGTGGACGGACTGTCCATCCGCAACAGGCTTCCCGGCACGGTGCTGGCGGTCGGCACGGGCGGCGCGATGGCCTCGGTCAGGATCGCGGTGGACGGCGGTGAGCTGACCTCGGCGATCACCAGGGACGCGGTCGACGACCTCGGCCTCGCGCCGGGCTCCCCCGTCGTCGCCCTGGTCAAGGCGACGGAGGTGTCCCTCGCGGCAGGGTGACGCGGGCTCGGCGCCACACCCCGCCCCGTCCGGACCCTCGACGGTGCACGGCGTGCCGACGCGGGCCATCGACGGCGTACGGCTTGCCGACGCGGACCATCGGCGGCCACCGGCGCCGGGCGCCGTCCCGGTCGCGGGCCCGGGTGAACTCCTGCTGCGCGGCCGGCGGTTCCGTGCGCGCGGCCGGCCACTCCCCGCCGGAGACCACCTCGGGCAGATCGGTCATGACCGTCAGCTCTCCGCGGTCGGGACGACGGCACCGGCGCCCGCGCTTCTCCCCCATGCCCACGCCCGCCACCGCGACCCGTCCCGGGCGGACGGGCGCCGTCCGGCACGACTCTTGATTTAACCCTTCGTTTTATTGAACCGTTCGTCTTTACCGCGATAGGTTCGCCGGCATGACCGCAGCCGGGAACCCGACCACCGCCGAGGAGTTGCGCGGGGCCGGCCTGCGGGTGACGGCCGCCCGCGTCGCACTGCTCGAAACCGTCCGGGCCGGCGACCACCTCGGCGTCGAGGCGATCGCGTCCGGGGTGCGTGAGCGCGTGGGCCACATATCCCTGCAAGCGGTGTACGAGGCCCTGCACGCGCTGACCGCGGCGGGGCTCGTGCGCCGGATCGAGCCCGCGGGCAGCCCGGCCCGCTACGAGGGGCGCGTCGGAGACAACCACCACCACCTCGTGTGCCGTTCCTGCGGCACGGTCACCGATGTCGAGTGCGCGACCGGCGAGGCCCCCTGCCTGACCGCATCGAACGACCACGGCTTCTCGGTCGACGAGGCCGAGGTCATCTACTGGGGCCTGTGCCCCGAGTGTTCCACCCGCAGTTCCTGAGCACCGTGATCCACATCCGGAAGAAGGATTCCCATGGCTGAGAACCCTGACGCAATCGTCACCGAACCCAAGACGGAGGGCACAGGTGGCTGCCCTGTCGCGCACGGGCGCGCCGCGCATCCCACGCAGGGCGGTGGCAACCGTCAGTGGTGGCCCGAGCGCCTCAACCTGAAGATCCTCGCCAAGAACCCCGCCGTGTCCAACCCGCTCGGTGAGGGGTTCGACTACGCAGAGGCCTTCCAGGCCCTCGACCTGGCGGCCGTCAAACGGGACCTGGCCGAGGTGCTCACGACCTCGCAGGACTGGTGGCCCGCCGACTTCGGCCACTACGGTCCGCTGATCATCCGGATGGCGTGGCACAGCGCCGGTACCTACCGCATCAGCGACGGCCGGGGCGGCGCCGGCGCCGGCCAGCAGCGCTTCGCGCCGCTGAACAGCTGGCCGGACAACGCCAACCTGGACAAGGCCCGCCGTCTGCTGTGGCCCGTGAAGAAGAAGTACGGCCAGAGCATCTCCTGGGCCGACCTGATGATCCTCGCCGGCAACGTCGCGCTGGAGACGATGGGCTTCGAGACCTTCGGCTTCGCCGGTGGCCGTGAGGACGTGTGGGAGCCGGAGGAGGACGTCTACTGGGGTCCCGAGACCACCTGGCTCGACGACCGGCGCTACAGCGGCGACCGCGAGCTGGAGAACCCCCTCGGCGCGGTCCAGATGGGCCTCATCTACGTCAACCCGGAGGGCCCGAACGGCAACCCGGACCCGCTGGCCGCGGCCCGCGACATCCGTGAGACGTTCCGCCGGATGGCGATGAACGACGAGGAGACCGTCGCTCTCATCGCCGGTGGCCACACCTTCGGCAAGACCCACGGCGCCGGCCCCGCCGACCACGTGGGCAACGACCCCGAGGCCGCCACCATGGAGGAGCAGGGCCTCGGCTGGCGGAGCACCTACGGCACCGGCAAGGGCGGGGACGCCATCACCTCCGGCCTGGAGGTCACCTGGACCACCACGCCGATCCGGTGGAGCAACAACTTCTTCGAGAACCTCTTCGGCTACGAGTGGGAGCTGTCCGAGTCCCCCGCCGGCGCCAAGCAGTGGGTGGCGAAGGACGCCGAGGCCGTCATCCCCGACGCGCACGACCCGTCACGCAAGCGCCTTCCGACGATGCTCACCACCGACCTGTCGCTGCGCTTCGACCCGATCTACGAGCCGATCTCGCGCCGCTTCTACGAGAACCCGCAGGAGTTCGCGGACGCCTTCGCGCGCGCCTGGTACAAGCTGACCCACCGTGACATGGGCCCGAAGTCGCAGTACCTCGGCCCCGAGGTGCCGGCCGAGACCCTGCTGTGGCAGGACCCGCTGCCCGAGGCCGAGGGTGAGATCATCGGTGCCGAGGAGATCGCGGTCCTCAAGGGCAAGCTCCTCGACTCCGGCCTGACCGTCCCGCAGCTGGTCGGCACCGCGTGGGCGTCGGCGTCGACGTTCCGCGGCAGCGACAAGCGCGGCGGCGCCAACGGCGCCCGGATCCGCCTCGAGCCGCAGCGCGGCTGGGAGGCCAACGACCCCGACCAGCTCGCTTCGGTGCTGCGCACCCTGGAGAACGTCCAGCAGGAGTTCAACGCGGGCTCCGCCAGGAAGGTCTCCCTGGCCGACCTGATCGTCCTCGGTGGCTGCGTGGGCGTGGAGAAGGCCGCCAAGGACGCGGGCCACGACATCGAGGTGCCCTTCACCCCGGGCCGGGTCGACGCGACCGACGAGCACACCGACGCCGAGTCCTTCGCCGCCCTGGAGCCGACCTCGGACGGCTTCCGCAACTACCTCGGCAAGGGCAACCGTCTGCCGGCCGAGTACCTGCTGCTCGACCGGGCGAACCTGCTGACGCTGAGCGCCCCCGAGATGACGGCGCTCGTCGGTGGCCTGCGCGTCCTGGGCGCCAACCAGGGAGGGTCCAAGCACGGCGTCCTCACCGAGAACCCGGGCACGCTGACCAACGACTTCTTCGTCAACCTGCTCGACCTGGGCGTGACCTGGAGGTCGACGTCCGAGGACCAGACCACCTTCGAGGGCCTCGACGCCATGACGGGCGAGGTCAAGTGGACCGGTACCCGTGCCGACCTCGTCTTCGGCTCCAACTCCGAGCTGCGCGCGGTCGCGGAGGTCTACGCGAGCGACGACGCGAAGGGCAAGTTCGTGACGGACTTCGTCGCCGCGTGGGACAAGGTCATGAACCTGGACCGGTTCGACCTGGCCTGAGACCGGTACTGACCTGAGTCAGCCATGAGGCCGTCCAGGCCGGCGCCCTTGAAGGGCCGGCCTGGACGGCCGCGGTCGTTCCGGGGAAAGGACACCGCACACACGGGAAAGGCCGCCTTCTCATCTCTGAGAAGACGGCCTCCGACCTGCGGTGAAGCTGGTCGGGACGACAGGATTTGAACCTGCGACCCCTTGACCCCCAGTCAAGTGCGCTACCAAGCTGCGCCACGTCCCGGTGCGGTCTGACCTGGGGTTTCCCCCGGGTGAACGCGCAGGGAAACAATACCGCACTCGGGTCGGTGGTCGCGCACCCGTTGACGACCGCCGCGGCGTTCACGACGGGGACGCGCCGGGCCGTGCTGGCCTGCCGTGGGCGTCGACGCGCACCAGCTCCCGTATCGCGGGCACCGCGAGCAGGGCGACCACGACGACGAGGCTCATGGCGCCGGACACGAGCAGGACCCGGCCGGCGCCGAGGGCCGCGGCGGCGGGACCGGCGAGAGCCTGCCCGACGGGCAGCATCGCGAGGGACCCGGCCACGTCGTAGGCGTGGACGCGGTTGAGTACGGCGGGCTGGACCTGGGTCTGCACGCTGGTCGCCCACATGACGCCCCAGAACGACATTCCGGCCCCGGCGACGGCCGCGCCGGCCGCCATCGCGGGCACGTCGAGTCCGAGCCCGACGGTCGCCGGGAACCCGGCGAATCCGAACAGGGCGATCGCCCCGGCCCGCAGCATCCGGCGCGGGCGCAGTCGCAGGGCGAGCAGACCGCCGACGACGGTGCCGGCGCCGAGGGCGGAATTGACCAGGCCGTAGGCGCCCGGGCCCCATCAGCTTGCGGGGGCTGAACCGGTCGGCGACGACCCCGCCGAAGACGACCAGCGCGGCGAACGCCCCGGCCGTCGCGGCCATGGCCAGGCCGACGGCGCCGGCGCCGTACCCGTGCTGGAGCAGGCCGGCGGCGAGTGCCACCGGGAGCATGGTGTCGCCGAGCCGGGCGACCGCACGGGCGACGAAGAACAGCGCGAAGTCACGCGACCAGACCGGCCGGGCACCCGGACCCGCCGTTCCCCCGCCCGACCTGCCCCGCACACGCACTCTGGCAACGTTGTCCGACACCCCGCCCATCCCCTGGCGCTCCCCTCCCCGCACCTCCCACACGAACCCCGCCGCCCCGGCGGCCGTGGGTATCGCCCCCCGGATCATGCCACCCGGCGCGGACGGCACCGGAGGGATTCTCACCCCGGGCACCCTGGAGGATCACCTTCCAGGGATCCCGGAGGGCGTCTCACCCCCCGGCAGACAGCCCCAACTCCGGGTACGCCTCCAGCAGCCTGGCCGGGGCGGCCTGCCGCCAGGAGTCGGCGAGGATGTCCCGCAGCTCCTCCTCGTCCTCCAGCGCGGAGAGCCGCGCCCGCACCCAGGCGAACTGCGCCTCGTGGTCGGCGACCCAGAACTTCCCCGGCTCGGCCAGGACCAGCTCCTCGCGCTCCTCCTTGGGACAGCGCACGGCGACGGAGGTCTCCTCCTCCGGCAGCGTGGCGAACATCTTCCCCGCGACCCGGAACGTGGGCATACTCCAGGCGATCTTCTCCGTCGTGTCCGGCAGGGACAGGGCGATACGGCGTACGTCTTCGGCATCCGGCATGAGAGGCAAGGTAGCGCCTGCCACCGACAGTCACCCTGCGGCGGCCTGCGCTCCGACCTGCTTGTAGTAGACGGTCGTCGGCCGCAGCACCCCCGCCGGGTTCGCCGCGTAGCCGGGAATCGCACCGAGCGGTGTCCAGCCCGCCGCGCGGTAGAGGCGCTCGGCCGGGCTGCCGGTCTCGGTGTCCAGGTGGAGGAGCGTGACGCCGGCCGCGACGGCCGCCCGCTCGGCGGTGTCCAGGAGCAGCCGGCCCCAGCCCCGTCCGCGGGCCTTCCGGTGCACCATGAGCTTGACCAGTTCCGCCCGGTGCCGGCTGTTGGGCTTGTCCGGGAAGGCCAGGCTGACGGTGCCGGCCACCCGCGTCCCCTCGTACGCCGCCCAGACCGCCAGCCCACCGGCGGCGACGCCGGCCGCCCGCGTCCGCCACCAGGCCAGGGCCTCGGCCGGGTCGAGCGGCGCGAGGAAGCCCACCGACGCGCCGCCGCCGACCATGTCGACCAGCAGTTCGGCCAGCTGCCCGGCCCGGTCCAGCACCTGGGCCTCGTCCAGCGTCTCCACGATCACGGCAGCACCACCGCCAGCACGTAGCGCACGTCCTCGTCCCCCGCGCACCAGAACCGCGTCGCGCCCCACACCCGCAACCGCAGACAGTCCCCCGCCGCGAGCCGGTGCTCGACGTCCCGCACGGTCACCGAGAGAGTGCCTTCCAGCACCCAGACGTGCTGCTCCAGACCGGGCACGGGCGGCCGGTCGTACGCGATGTCCGCGCCCACCGCGAGCCGCCCCTCGACGAGTTCGCCGCGCAGCCCGGCATGCGGCGGCGAGACGGACCGCCGTACGAAACCGGCGGCCCGGTCCGCCCAGACCTGCTGGTCCGCCGCCCGCACCAGCAGCGCGGACTCCCCTTCCACCTCGCTCAGCAACTGCGACATCGTGCGCCCGAACACGGCGCACAGGCGGTTCAGCATCGCGGCCGTGGGGCTGATCTCCGCACGTTCGGCGCGGGACAGGGTCGACCTGCTCACCCCGCTGCGCTCCGCCAGCTCCCCGAGCGTCCAGCCGCCCTCGGCCCGCAGCTGGGCGAGTCGAGCACCGAGCCGGGTGTCGACATCTTGCGCGGCGCCGTCGTGCGAAGCGCCGTCAGGCGGGGCGCCGGATACCTCGTTTCTCATATCCGGGACGCTATCCCGGATATGGGACGACGGGGTTAACGAATCCTCACGCCCGCGCCGCCTCGCCGAGCGCCTCCAGCACCGGCCGGATCAGGGGATGCCCCTCCGCGCCCCGGCGTACGGCGGCGAAGACCCGGCGCGTGGGCGCCACCCCGTCCACGGGCCGGACAACGACACCGGACAGGTCCGTCCCGCGCAGCGCGGAACGCGGCACGAGGGCGACGCCCGCATCCGCCGAGGCAAGGGCCACGACCGCGCGGAAGTCGTCCGAGGAGTGTTCGAGGCGGGGCTGGAACCCGGCGCTCTCGCAGGCCAGCACCACCACGTCATGACACGGATTGCCGGGGTAGGGGCCGATCCACGGTTCCTTGGCCAGTTCCGCCAGGGCCACCTCGCCCGCCTCCGCGAGCCGGTGGCTGACGGGCACCACCGCGTCGAAGGGCTCGGCGTACAGCGGGACGTGGGCGAGCCGTGGATCGTCGGCCGACGGCGCCCCGCGGTACTCCACGGCGACCGCAACGTCGACCTGCCGGTCCAGCACCATGGGCAGGCTGGCGTCCCCCTCGGCGTCCCGGACGCGCAGACGGACGCCGGGCGCGGTCCGCGCGAGCCGGGTCACGGCCGGGGCGACGACCTGAGCGATGCCGGTCGCGAAGGACGCGACGGTCACGGTGCCCGCGGCGCCCGAGCCGTACGCGGCGAGCTCCGCCTCCGCCCGCTCCAGCTGGGCGAGGACCGCGTTGGTGTGGCCGAGCAGGATCTCGCCCGCCGCGGTGAGCCGTACCCCCTTGGCGCCGCGCTCGACCAGCCGGTGCCCCGTCTCCTGCTCCAGAGCCGTGAGCTGCTGGGACACCGCGGAGGGTGTCAGATACAGCGCTGCGGCAGCCGCCGTCACGGTGCGGTGGTCGGCCACCGCACGGAGGATGTGGAGCCGCCGCGCTTCGATCACGACCCGATTGTCTCAGGTCAGGCGCCCAGCTCCGCCCGCGCGGCGACGAAGGCGTCCACGGCCCGGTTCACGTCGTCCGTCGAGTGCGCCGCGGACAGCTGGACGCGGATCCGCGCCTGGCCCTGGGGCACCACCGGGTACGAGAAGCCGATCACGTACACGCCCCGCTCCAGCAGCAGCTCGGCCATCCGGCCGGCCCGTGACGCGTCGCCGATCATCACCGGTGCGATGGCGTGGTCGCCGGGCAGGATGTCGAAGCCCTCCTCGGCCATCCGGCGCCGGAACAGCGCGGTGTTGTGCGCGAGCCGCTCCCGCAGGTCGCCCGCCGACTCCAGCAGGTCGAGCACCTTCAGCGAGGCGGCGGCGATCACCGGTGCCAGCGTGTTCGAGAAGAGGTACGGCCGCGAGCGCTGCCGCAGCAGCGCCACGATCTCGGCGCGGGCTGCGACGTAGCCGCCGGAAGCGCCGCCGAGGGCCTTGCCCAGCGTGCCGGTGATGATGTCGACCCGGTCCATCACGCCGTGCAGCTCGGGGGTGCCGCGGCCACCGGGGCCGACGAAGCCGACGGCGTGCGAGTCGTCCACCATGACCATGGCGTCGTAGCGGTCGGCGAGGTCGCAGATCTCGCGCAGGGGAGCCACGTAGCCGTCCATGGAGAAGACGCCGTCGGTGACGATCAGCCGCCGCCGCGCGGACTGCGCCTCCTTCAGCTGGCGCTCCAGGTCGTCCAGATCACGGTTGGCGTACCGGAAGCGGCGGGCCTTGGACAGCCGGATGCCGTCGATGATCGAGGCGTGGTTCAGGGCGTCGGAGATCACCGCGTCCTCGGGCCCGAGCAGCGTCTCGAAGACACCGCCGTTGGCGTCGAAGCAGGAGGAGTACAGGATCGTGTCCTCCTGCCCGAGGAAGGCCGACAGCCGCGCCTCCAGCTCCTTGTGCACCTCCTGCGTGCCGCAGATGAAGCGCACGGAGGCCATGCCGTAGCCCCAGCGGTCCAGGGCCTCGTGGGCGGCGGCGATCACCTCGGGGTGGTCCGCGAGGCCGAGGTAGTTGTTGGCGCAGAAGTTGAGCACCTCGCCGGGGCGGCCGCCCGCGGAGACGTTGACGGTCGCGGACTGCGGGGTGTCGATGACGCGTTCGGGCTTGTGCAGGCCGGCGGCACGGATCTCGTCGAGGGTGGCGCGCAGGTCGTCGCGCACGGAGTCGAACATGACGGGGTCTCCTTGAGGTGCTGTCGGGGTTACGCGGTCCAGTCGAGGATGACCTTGCCGCCGCGGCCGCTCGCCGCGTCGGCGAACGCCGTCTCGAAGTCGCGGTAGCCGTACCGGCCGGTGATCACGGGCGCGAGGTCGAGGCCGGCCTCCAGCAGCACCGACATCGCGTACCAGGTCTCGAACATCTCCCGGCCGTAGATGCCCTTGATGGTGATCATCGACGTGACGATCCGGGCCCAGTCGACCGGGAACTCCTGGGCGGGCAGTCCGAGCATCGCGATCCGCCCACCGTGCGTCATGTTCGCGATCATGTCCTGGAGGGCCTCCGGGCGGCCCGACATCTCCAGGCCGATGTCGAAACCCTCCCGCAGGCCGAGGGCCCGCTGGCCGTCCTCGATCCGCCCGTCCCGCACGTTCAGGGCGAGGCTGACGCCTATCTTGCGGGCGATGTCGAGGCGTTCCTCGCTGACGTCCGTGATGACGACGTTGCGGGCGCCCGCGTGCCGGGCCACGGCCGCCGCCATCAGCCCGATCGGGCCGGCCCCGGTGATCAGCACGTCCTCGCCGACGAGCGGGAACGACAGCGCGGTGTGCACGGCGTTGCCGAACGGGTCGAAGATCGCCGCCACGTCGAGGTCCACGGGCACCCGGTGCACCCAGACGTTGGTCGCGGGCAGCACGACGTACTCGGCGAAGGCGCCGTCCCGTCCGACCCCGAGCCCGACGGTCGCCCGGCACAGGTGGCGGCGGCCCGCCAGGCAGTTGCGGCACTTGCCGCACACCAGGTGGCCCTCGCCGCTGACCCGGTCGCCGGACTTGATCTCGGTGACGTCCCGGCCCGTTCCGACGACCTCGCCGACGAACTCGTGCCCGAGCACCAGCGGGGTGCGGATCGTCTGCTGCGCCCAGCCGTCCCAGGCGTGGATGTGCAGGTCGGTGCCGCAGATACCGGTGCGCAGCACCTTGATCAGTACGTCGCCGGGGCCGACGTCGGGTTCCGGGACGTCCGTGAGCCGCAGCCCTGGTGCCGCCTTGTCCTTGACCAGTGCCTTCACCGCTACGGCTCCTGAGGGTGAGTTCCCTGCCGCGGGCATGGCGAAGAAGCCCCCGGACGGGGAGAGAAGTGGAATCGCACAGCAATCTGCCGTACGCCGCCGTCCTGGTCCATCGAGGATTTCTTAACCGCCGCCGCAGCTTTCCTTCACGCCCGTGGCGCGACGTTCACCTGGTCAGAGCAGAGATCCGCCGGACCAGGGCCCTTCGAGCCGTCCGGTGAGATCCGCTGCCGCCGCCTTGATGGTGTCCAGACCGGAACGCCCCCAGGGCCGCGGGGAGACATCGGCGGCGCAGACGGTGCCGAGCACCATGCCCGTGGTGTCGATGAGCGGCGCGCCGAGGTAGGAGTGGATGCCGAACTCGTCGACCACCGGGTTTCCCGCGAAGCGCGGGTAGTCGCGGACGTCCTCGAGCACCAGCGCCTTGTGCCGGACCACCACATGGGGGCAGAACCCGTGGTCGCGGGGCAGGAAGCGGCCCATCACCGGCCGGGTCCCGTCCTCCTTCACGACGAGCCCGACGTCGGGCGCGTGCAGGCCGGCGAAGAACTGGCCCCCCTCACCGGGGAAGTTGACCATCGCGTACGGCGCACCCGTCAGCGACGCCAGATGGCCCGCGAAGGCGTCGAGGCCGGGCTCCGGACGTTCCCCCAGGCCCAGTTGACGCAGCCGCCGCGTCCTCGCGGGCGCCTCCTTGTCCTCGGGGGTGAGCAGCAGCCGACCGGCCGGGCGCGGCGGGTCGTACCTCATGTCCGGGTCCCGTCGCTGTGGGCGTACGTCATATGCGGCTCCGGTGCGGTGTGTGCGGTGGTCACATGTGCGCGCCGTGGCTGGGCGCGGGGGTGACGGGTGCGTGGGCGATGAGATGGCGTACGAGGGTGAGCAGGGTCTGGACGCCGGAGGCGGAGATCCGGGCGTCGCAGCACACGACGGGGATCTCCGGGTCGAGGTCGATGGCGGCGCGTACCTCCTCGGGGTCGTAGCGGTGGCCGCCGTCGAACTCGTTGACGGCCACGATGAATGCGAGTCCGCGTTCCTCGAAGAAGTCGACGGCCGCGAAGCAGTCCTCCAGTCGCCGGGTGTCGGCGAGGATCACCGCACCGAGGGCGCCCTCGCACAGTTCGTCCCACATGAACCAGAACCGCTCCTGTCCCGGCGTGCCGAAGAGGTACAGGACGTGTTCGGGGTCGAGGGTGATGCGGCCGAAGTCCATCGCCACCGTCGTCTCGACCTTGTTCTCGATGCCGTCGAGACTGTCGGTGGCCGCGCTGACGGTGGTGAGCAGTTCCTCCGTACTGAGCGGCGCGATCTCACTGACGGCGCCGACGAAGGTGGTCTTGCCGGCCCCGAACCCGCCCGCGACCAGGATCTTGAGCGCGGTGGGGAACGGGTCGGCGTCGTGGCCGGAGCCGTCCGCGTAGCCGGGTCCGTCGTCGTGGCCGGAGTCGTAGTCGTGGTCAGAGCTGTCGTCGTAGTCCATCGAGCACTGCCTCCAGAAGGGCCCGGTCCGTGGGGTTGTGGTGGAACTCGGGGGGTTTGGTGGTGAGCACCCCGCAGTCGACGAGGTCCGACAGGAGCACCTTGGTGACCACCGCCGGCAGCATGAGGTGCGCGGCGACCTCGGCGACCGACACCGGCGCCCGGCACAGGTCGAGTGCCTGTGCGTGTTCGGGGCCGAGATAGCCGAGGGGGGTGGCTCCGGTGGCCATCACCTGCGAGATGAGGTCGAGGGCGACGGTGGGGCGGGTGCGGCCGTTGCTGACCGTGAAGGGGCGCACCAGCCGTCCGGCCGCCTCGTCGAGCCAGGGCCCGTCGCCGGCCGCCGTCGCGCTCAAGGCCTCATCGCCGGGGGTTCGACGGACTGCTGCCGGGGAGCGGTCACCAGGTACGGGCGGACGCTCTTGACCAGCATGGCCATCTCGTAGCCGAGCACCGCGGCGTCGGCCTCGCGGCCGGCCAGCACGGCCAGGCAGGTGCCGGAGCCGGCGGTGGTGACGAACAGCAGGGTCGAGTCGAGTTCGACGACGACCTGCCGGACCTCACCGCCGTCGCCGAACCGCACCCCGGCGCTGCGGCCGAGGGAGTACAGGCCGGAGGCCAGGGCCGCCATGTGGTCGGCGCTGTCGGGGTCGAGACCGTGGACCGACTTCACGAGCCCGTCGCAGGAGAGGAGCACCGCGCTGCTGGTGTGCGGTACGCGCTGCACGAGGCCGCTCATCAGCCAGTCGAGATCGGATACATGGCCGGTGGGGGCATCGGTCGCCATGGTGGATCGACTCCTTGGGATACGAAGGTCTGCGGGCGCGCCCGTGGGGGCGCCGGCGGTCATTGCGGTGGGGGTGGCGACGGCGGCGGCAGCTGCGGCGGTCATCCGGCTGGCCCGCTCCCGTCGTGCCGGGCGGGGTGGTCCGGGGTCATGTGGGGTGCTTGGGGCCCGTGGGACCCGTCCATGTGCGGTACGCCCGTGTGGTGTGCGTCCGTGTGCGGTACGCCCATGTGGTGTGCGTCCATGTGCGAGGCGTCCGTGTGCGGTACGCCCGTGCGGTGTGCGTCCATGTGCGAGGCGTCCATGTGCGATACGCCCGTGCGGTGTGCGTTTATGTGCGGTATGGCCATGGGGAGTTGCGCCGACCTAGGGGGAACGTCTGTGTGGCGGGCATCCGTTGGCGAGGCCGACGGCGTGTGGGGACGACCCAGGTGCTGGGGCTCCGGGGAGGGGTGCCCGCGATGGGAGGCCTCCAGGTGGGAGGTCCCGGGGCGAGAAGGCTCCGGTGAGGACGGCTCCGGGCGCGAAGGCCCCCGGCGGGAAGGCTCCACAGGCGACGGCTCCAGACGGGAGGGCGCCAAGTGGGAAGGGGCAGGAGCGGAGGGCTCCGGGTCGGACAGGTCCGCGTACGGAGGCTCCGGGTGCGCGGACGCCGAGTCGCCGGACCGCGCCTGCTGAGCCTCGGCGAGGCCGATGCCGCGCTGGAACGCCGCCATCAGACCAGGGTCGTGGCCGACGAGGTGCTCGTCCTCCTGGCGGGGCGCCGGGCCGCCGCGCAGCTGCGGCACGATGTGCTGCTGGGCGCGCCGCCGGGGCAGCTGGGGCTTGCCCATGGTGCCGCGGACGGTGCCGGTGTGCGGGGCGAGGGGCGTGGCGGTGTTTCCCTCGACGGCCGGCCGGTCCTCGGGCCGGATGCCGGGCACGGCCTCGGCCGGGTTGGACCGCTCCTCGTGGGTGCCGCGGACCGGCAGGGGCGAGGGGCTCGTGCCGGTGGGAGCGGGCGCCGACGGGACGCCGGGTGCGGGCTGGTGATGCTGCGGGGGCTGAGGTGGAGCGGGGCGGGCGGCCTCGGGGGCGGAGTGCTGCGGCGGCGGTGCGGGACGGGCGGTATCAGGGGCGGGGTGCTGCGGCGCCGGGCGGGCGGCCTCGGGTGCAGGGTGCTGCTGCGGCGGCGCGGGGCGGCCGGCCTCGGGCTGCCGACTGCCGAGCAGCGCCTGCGGCACGACGAGGACGGCCTGGACACCGCCGTAGATGTTGGTCTGCAGGCGGACGGTGATGCCGTGCCGGCGGGCCAGCTGGGAGACGACGAACAGCCCGATCCGGCCGTCCGCGAGCAGGCGGCCGACATTGACCTGGTCGGGGTCGGTGAGCAGGGCGTTCATCTTGTTCTGCTCGGCGACGGGCATCCCCAGGCCGCGGTCCTCGACCTCGACGGCGAGGCCGGAGGTGACGAGGTTGGCGCGCAGCAGCACCTGGGTGTGCGGGGCGGAGAAGACCGTGGCGTTCTCCACGAGTTCGGCCAGCAGATGGATCACGTCGGCGACGGCGTGGCCGCGCAGGGTGCCGTCGATCGGCGGCACGAGCCGCACCCGTGAGTACTGCTCGACCTCGGCGATGGCCGAGCGCAGCACCTCGGTCATGGAGACGGGGTTGCTCCACTGGCGCCGGGAGACGGCGCCGCCGAGGACGGCGAGGTTCTCGGCGTGACGGCGGATGCGGGTCGCCAGGTGGTCGACGTGGAAGAGGCCCTTGAGCAGGTCGGGGTCCTCGATCTCGTTCTCCAGGTCGTCCAGGATCGCGATCTCGCGGTGCACCAGCGACTGGAGGCGCCGGGCGAGGTTGACGAAGACCTCGAGCTTCTGTTCGCTGCCGGCCTGGCTGGAGAGCTGCGCGGCCTGCACGACGGCGGTGACGGCGCCGTCGTGCGCGCGGGCCAGATCGGCGGCGAGCAGTTCGAAGTCGTCGGCGTCCTCGGGCGGACCACCGCGCGGCTTGCGCTGCGGTGGCAGCTCTCCTCGGCGCAACGCCTCGACGAGGGTGCGCAGATCGGCCTCCCGGCGGGCGCTGCTGCGGCGCAGCGCGCCGACCCGTTCGTGCACGGCGCGGGCGGCCCGGCCGGCGGCGATCGCGGCGATCCCGATGCCGGCGAGCGTCACACAGACCGCGCAGGCGAGCACGGCCCACAGGGTGATGCTGGTGCGGGCGCCGGTGGAGCGGACGGTGAACAGCACCGCCGCGCAGGCGCTGAGGGCGACCGCGACCGGGGGCAGTACGGCGAGTCGCAGCAGCTGCGGCCGTATGTGGGCCTCGGGCAGCGAGGGAGCGGTGCGGGCGACCGGCCGTCCGTGCCGCCCGCCCTCGCGGCGGTCTGCGCGTGCGGCCGGTGCGCGGAGGTGTGACATCGGGCGTCCTCGTACTGGTCCGGCGGTCGGAAGCCGGGGCGGGGCCCGGTCTGCTGGACTCGGGCATGCGGCGGCTCGGTGCCGGGCCGACGACGGCGGGGAAATCCGGCCCTGCGTCGCCCGGCGGACACTCACAGTAGTCGGCAACGCATCATGTGCGGTGGGCAGTTGACAAAGTCCTACGGCAATCGTCCCGCTCTGGTATGAGGCCTCGTACGACAGACCGATAAGCGCGCCGAGGCGACGGCACCCGAGCGGATCCCAGAAGGGCCCTGTTCAGAGCCGGTTTCTCGGCTCGTCGTCCTTCGTTCAGTCGCCCAGAGCGTCAAAGCCGAGAGTCCGTCCTGCTCAGGGCTGAGCAGAGTACGGCGACCAGCTCACCCGGGGAGACGCCCCCGCTCGCTGCGGACGCCGGCGCGCACATCATGTCCCTCGCAACACCTCCGGCCGCCACAGTGGAGTCGTGCCCTCCAGCCCAAGCACCCCGCACCCTGTATAGGTTGGGACGGCAGTACGGGCTTGTCCCACGCCCGGCACACCGGGTGGACCGAACCGCCCCGGGTGATGTGGAGGATCGATTCCGTAGGCGGCGTGCAGCACGGCACGCAGGGTCGTGACGGCCATCGTGACGGCAGCCTCGGCGGCGTGCGTGCCACGCAGCGCGTCGAGCATCACGAAGTCGTGGATGGCGCCCTGGAAGCGCACGGCGGTGACCGGGACGCCGGCCTCGCGGAGCTTGTTGGCGTACGCCTCGCCCTCGTCGCGCAGGACGTCCGCCTCGGCCGTGATGACCAGGGCCTTGGGCAGACCGGCGAGCTGACCGGTGGTGGCCCGCAGCGGCGACGCGGTGATCTGCGCGCGCTCGGCCTCCTCGGTCGTGTACTGGTCCCAGAACCACTGCATGGCGTCCCGGCGCAGGAAGTAGCCGGTGGCGAACTGCCGGTAGGAACCCGTGTCGAAGTGCGCGTCCGTGACCGGGTAGAACAGCACCTGCTGCACCACCGGGGCGTCTCCGCGCTCCTTGGCCATCAGGGTGAGCGCCGCGGTCATGTTGCCGCCGACGGAGTCACCGGCCACGGCCAGCCGGGAACCGTCGAGCCCCTTGCTCGCGCCCTGCTGGACGACGCACTGGGCGACGGCGTAGTTCTGCTCGACGGCGACCGGGTAGCGGGCCTCGGGCGAGAGGTCGTACTCGGGGAAGACGACGGCGGCGCCGGCCCCGACGGCGAGTTCGCGGACCAGCCGGTCGTGGGTGTGGGCGTTGCCGAAGACCCAGCCGGCGCCGTGGATGTAGAGAATGAGCGGCAGGGTGCCCGCGGCTCCGGCGGGCTTGACGACGCGGGCCCGGACACTGCCCGTCGGACCGCCCGCAACGGTGATCCACTCCTCGTCGATCTGCGGCTTGTCGATCTCACCGGACTGCACCTCGTCGACGGCCTTGCGCCCCTCGGCGGGAGCGAGGTCGAAGAGGTAGGGCGGATTGGCGGTGGCCTCCGCGAACGCGGCCGCCGCGGCTTCCAGTACCGGCTGCACCGGCTCGACAGCGTCGGACATGTGTGACGCCTGGAGTGTCGTGCGCTCCGCCGTCCCTCCGGCGGAACGGCCCGGACGCCTGCGGGAGGACTCCGGGGCCGTGGCTCAGCACGTTAGGACGGGCACGCGGCCGGCAATTGCCCGTGCGTGCACCGCCCATGGCTCCACGGCGCACGGAGATACGGCACCTGTGCGCGGTGAGGAGGATTCCGGCGCACGCAGAGGAAGCCGCGGTGCGCGGCCGCCCCCAATGGGCCGGGCCGACCAGGGCCGACCAGGGGCGGCCCGGCCCACCGGGTTTCCGGGCCGTGAGCCGGGAGTGGCCCGGCTCGCCTACGGCGGTGGCCGCACGGCATTTCGCAGGACGCTCGCGCGTCCGCCGGGCGGCCACCCGCCACCCGCGCCGCCCGCTACCGGTCACCCGCGAAGTCGAGGTCGCCCTGGGCGGCCGGTGTGGCGCCGGGGCCCGGGGTGCGGAGCCAGTGGCGGGCCACAGGTGCCGTGACCGAGCGCCACCAGGGCTCCACCGGGAGCGTGCCGCCCGGCTCGAAGGGCTCGCCGGGCCGGGGCAGCGCCACGGCCACCCCGGCCGCTCCGGCGGCGTCCTTCGTCCATTCGCCGGGCTCGGCGAAGGGGTGCGGGGCGAGGTTGAAGGTCCCCCAGTGGATCGGCAGCAGCACGCCCGGGCCGGCGTCCCCGCCCTGCAGGTCCAGGTGCGACCTGACGCCCTCCTGCGGGGTCATGTGGATGTCCGGCCAGAATTCGCTGTAGGCGCCGATCTGGATCATCGTGGCATCGAAGGGGCCGTAATCGGCGCCGATGTCACGGAAGCCCTCGAAGTACCCGGTGTCGCCGCTGTGGAATAGCCGGTGGTTCTCGCCGGCCACGACCCAGGACGCCCACAGGGTGTGCTGGGTGTTGCGCAGGCCGCGACCGCAGAAGTGGCGCGCCGGGGTGGCGGTGAGGGTGAGCCCGCCGACCCTGGCCGACTCGTGCCAGTCGAGCTCGCGCAGCCGGTCCGCGCAGACCCCCCAGTGCTCCAGGTGGGCGCCGACGCCGAGCGGCACGGCGAACAGCGTGTCCGTGCCGGCCAGCGCCTTGATCGTGGGCAGGTCCAGGTGGTCGTAGTGGTCGTGCGAGATGACCACGGCGTCGACCGGGCCGAGGGCCGTCAGGGGCAGCGGCGCCGGATGCAGCCGCTTGGGCCCGGCGAAGGCGAACGGGGAGCAGCGCTCGCCCCAGACGGGGTCGAAGAGCACCCGCTGTCCGTCGATCTCCGCGAGGACGCTGGAGTGGCCCAGCCAGGTCAGCCGAAGGCCGGTGGCGGGCGGCCGGGCGAGGTCGGCGGCCGTGGTGGGGTGCACCGGCACCGCACCGTGCGGGGTGCGGCGGTTGCGCGCGTCCCTGTCGAAGTAGGTCTTGGCGAACTCGAGCGTGGAACCCGAGGGCCGGATCCGCGAGGGCCCGCCGGGGTTCTGGAACACGCCGTCCTTGAAGTGCGGCGATCTGCGGATGCGTGCCATGCGCTCGCCGCTCGGCTCCACGCCGAAGGCCGCGGGCTGCAGCGCGCGGAGCCCGGAGCTCAGGGAACGGGAACCGGCCACGGTACCTCCAGGTGGAATCGGTGAGAACTCCATTATGGTCCGCCCCACCGACACCACTCGCCGCCCGGCCCCATACTGACTCGTGATTCAGTATGGGGGGTCTGTGCACGAGCCGGGAAACCCCTGCTGCCACGAGGAGCTTCCGTGACCACCCCCCTGCTGTCGCTCACCTGGACCGACCACGTCACCGGCCGCCGGGGCTTCCTGGTCGTGGACCGTCTGGTGCGCGGCCTCGCCAGCGGCGGGCTCCGGATGCGCGCGGGCTGCTCGCTGGACGAGGTCGCCGGGCTCGCCCGCGGAATGACGGTGAAGGAGGCCCTGCACTACGACCCCGAAGCCCGCTACGTCCCCCTCGGCGGCGCCAAGGGCGGCATCGACTGCGACCCCCGGGACCCGGGCGCGTACGGACTGCTGGTGCGGTACCTGCGCGCCGTGCGGCCGTACATCGAGACGTTCTGGACCACCGGCGAGGACCTCGGTCTCAGCCAGGACCTGGTGGACCGGGCCGCGGCCGAGGTGGGGCTGGTCTCGTCGATCCAGGCCGTGTACCCGCTGCTGGACGACGAGGTGGCGGCCCGCGGCCGGCTCGCCGACGCCTTCGCGGTGCGGGTGGACGGGATCGGGCTGGGTGAGCTCGTCGGCGGCTGCGGGGTCGCGGAGTCCGTGCTGGCAGCCCTGGACCGGGCAGGCGTGCCGTACGCGGGCACCCGGGTCGCCCTGCAGGGCCTGGGCACCATGGGCGGCGCCACGGCACGTTTCCTCACGCGCGCGGGCCTGACCGTCGTGGCCGTCGCCGACGTCAGGGGCACGATCGCCAACCCGGCGGGCCTCGACGTCGACGCGCTGCTCGCCGCGCGGGACGCCTACGGCACGGTGGCCCGCTCGGCGCTGGGCCCCGGGGACCGCGAACTTCCCGGCGACGCCTGGCTGGCCGCCGACGCGGAGGTGCTGGTGCCGGCCGCCGTCTCGTACGCGGTCGGTGTCGCGGACCAGGACCGCGTCACCGCCCGATGGATCGTCGAGGCCGCCAACATGCCCGTCGTCCCGGAGGCGGAGGCGCTGCTCACCGCGCGCGGGGTCACGGTGCTGCCCGACGTGGTGGTCAACTCCGGTACGAACGCCTGGTGGTGGTGGACGCTGTTCGGCGACATCGGCGCGGACGCGGACGAGGCGTTCGCGTACACGCGGCGCGCGATGCGCGCCCTGACCGACGTGGTGCTGGCACGTGCGGAGGCCGACGGGAGCACGCCGCGTGCCGCCGCGCACGCCGTGGCCGCGGACCGGCTGCCGCTGCTCGCGGAGCGCTTCGGGTCGTACCGCTGACGGGAGGGTCACCGCCCGGCCACCGGCCGGACGTGGCCCGTTAGGGTGACGGGGTGGCGAGAGTGCGGTTGACCGTGGCGGAGCGGCGCGAGGAGTTGTTGCGCGCCGCCGTGGAGCAGATCGAGGCACGGGGCGTGGCGGCGGTGCGGATCGCCGATGTGGCCTCCGCGCTCGGTGTGAGCAACGCGCTGGTGCTGTACCACTTCTCGACGAAGGAGAAGCTGGTCGCCGCCGCGTTCGCGTACGCCGCCGAGGACGATCTCGCCCATCTGGGCAAGCTGCTCGGGCGGCGCACGACGGCCCTGCGCCGGCTGCGGTCGGCGGTGCGCTGGTACGCGCCGACGGGCCCGGCCAAGGGCTGGCGGCTGTGGATCGAGGGCTGGGCGGCGGCGCTGCGCGAGCCCGCGCTGCTGGAGGTCACCCGGGACCTCGACAAGCGGTGGAAGGCGGCGATCACCGAGGTCATCGCCGAGGGTGTGGCGGCCGGCGAGTTCCGCTGCGCGGACCCCACGGGCGCGGCCCTGCGCCTGACCGCCCTGCTCGACGGGCTGGCCGTGCAGATCACGTCCTACGCGGGAGCGGTGTCCCGCGCGCGTGCCCAGGAGTGGGTGGACGAGGCGCTGGCCCGGGAACTGGGGCTGACGGAGGTGCCGACGGCCGGGCGGCGCTGAGCCGCCGGCACTTCCGTCGCGCTTGTCCGGTGGACGCCTCAAGCCACGGACGCGATCCGCGTCTTGATGTCGTCCGGCGACAGCATCCCCTTTGCTGTGACGTGGTCACCCGAGGACTGACCGCGCAGCCGCCGGCCGATCCACGGCACCAGGTACTCACGCGCCCAGTACACGTCGTCCCGGCGCACGTCGAGGGTGCCCCGCGGCGGAAGCGGCGGCCAGGGCTGCTCCGGGTCGGCGGGGACGGCGAGGCGGAGGGCCTGACCGGCACGCAGCGCCACGCGCGTGTGCCCCTCGGGAGACAGGTGCAGCCGGTCGTGGTCCCAGGCTCGGCGGTCCTGGACGGACTTGAGCGACCACAGGTCGAGCACCGGGCAGCCGTACCGGTCGGCGATGGCCCGCACATGGCCGTTGTAGGTGGCGATCTTGCCGCGCAGATGCCTGAGCACGGGGACGCCCCGGGTGTCGAAGCCGGTCGTCACCAGGACGGTGCCGACGGCGGCGGTCAGCGCGGCGACCGCCCTCTCGAAGCGCTCGGCCACGTCGTCCGGGTCGGTGCCCGGGCGGATGATGTCGTTGCCGCCGGCGCAGAACGACACCAGGTCCGGCGCGAGTTCGACGGCCCTCGGAACCTGTTCGGCCACGATCTGGTCGAGCAGCCTGCCGCGCACGGCGAGATTGGTGTACTGGAAGTCGCCCTCGGGGCGGCGGTCCGCGAGCAGTACGGCGAACCGGTCGGCCCAGCCGACGAACGCCCCGTCGGGGCCGGGGTCGCCGACGCCCTCGGTGAAGCTGTCCCCCACCGCCACGTACGACCCGATCACTGATCTGCTGTCACTCTTCGAATCGTCTGCCACGTCGGGACATGATTCCCCTTCGAATGTGACCTACGCGACCGTAGGAAGGGGTTGACGGACGGTGAGAAGGGCCACGGTCAAAGGATTGGTCAATTGCGGAATAGAGCCGCAGGCCGGAACGGCCGCGGACTCCGGACGCACCGAGGGCCGGACCCCGGGGTTCGGGGTCCGGCCCTCGGTGGCGTGAGCGGCGCGTGTGTCAGCCGATCGCGACGCCCTTGGAGGCGAGGTAGGCGACCGGGTCGACGTCCGAGCCGTAGTCCGGCGTGGTGCGGATCTCGAAGTGCAGGTGCGGGCCGGTGGAGTTGCCGGTCGAACCGGAGAGGCCGATCTGCTGGCCGGCGGTCACGCTCTGGCCGCTGGAGACGGAGAGCGAGGACAGGTGGGCGTACTGGGCGTAGTAGCCGTCGGCGAGCTTGATGACGACCTGGTTGCCGTACGCGCCGGCCCAGCCCGCGGAGACGACCGTGCCCGCGCCGACAGCCTTCAGCGGGGTGCCGGTCGGCGCGGCGAAGTCGACGCCCGTGTGGTAGCCGCTGGACCACATGCTGCCCGCCACACGGTAGGCGGTACCGACGCCGGCGCCGTCCACGGGGGCGGAGAAGCCGGTGGAGGTGGCGGTGTCCGCGGCCTGGGTGGAGGCCGGGGCCTCGGACGTGTTCGCCGCGGCTTCGGACGCGTTCGAGGACTGCGACGCCTCGGTCGTGGCCGGCGATTCGACCGGGGCGGAGGGAGCGGCGGCGGAGGACGGCGCGGTCGACTGCTTGCCGCCGCTCGCCGCGGCCTTCGCGCCGATCGTGAGCTTCAGACCGGGGTGGATGAGCGACGGGTCCTGGCCCACCGCCTCACGGTTGTCCTCGTAGAGCCGCTGCCAGCCACCGCTGACGTTCTGCTCGTCAGCGATCTTCGAGAGGTAGTCGCCGGCCTTCACCGAATACGTCCGCGCACCGGCCTTCTTGGCGGTGGACTGCTTTGCGGCGGACTGCTGCTGCACTGCCGTCTTCTGGACCGGGACAGACTGGACGGCCTTCTCCGCGGCGGACTGGGGAGTGGCGGCGTGGGCGACGGCGGCCCCCATCAGCGGGAGGGCGAGTGCGGCGCCACCGGTTCCGGCGACGGCGATGGAACGGGCGAAGCGCTGGGTCTTCGGACGGCGGTGCTTACCCTTCGCGGGCATGGCGAATTCCTCTCCGGCGCCTGCGAGGTGAGCTGTCGGGTGCGGACTGGAGATGTCCGGCCGCGTCGGGACGAGGCTTTACCCCGAGCCGTTCCGGGAACCGGAACAGGCAACTACCTGTGGGTCCCCCGCTCCTGCCGAACACGGGTGGGTTTGCGCGGGCACCGGGCGGCGGCAGGATTAGGCGTCCGCCCGGATCGGTGTGGAACGTAAGCGACCACGACGCAACGGGACAAGCAAGAGGTTCCGCCGGAACGCCGTTTTCGTGATCCGTTCACCCGAATTCCGGTCACACTCCGTGCATCGGAGGGCGTGTGATTTCCGTAAACGCCCTTGAAAGGCATGTGAATTACACATGCGTGACAGACGACTCTCGGTCACGGATATGACGCTGCTCACGTGACCCTGCTCCAGGTTTCCTTATTTCAGACAGAGTTGGAATGAAGAGCTCAATTCGGGCAGATCACCCATACGTGACGCGGCGGGAAAGCAGTCGCATTCAGGGGCCGAGGGGCTCTTCGGGATGCGACCCGCATCGCGGCATGAAAGCATCCCGCACATTTCGCCCGATTCTCCGCATTCGTACCGCTCTGTCGCGTGTACGGCTCGCGGGGGCAGATCGTGCTCCCCTGACCGCCTCAGAACAACTCATGGCCGCGGGAATCCGTGTCGTATCGTCAAGACGTGCCCGTCGACGAGCCGCGCCGGCGGGGCCGATGGGAGGGAGCCCCCGTGACGCAGCACGTGCCGTCGACCGAGCCCGAACTGGCCGGAGTGCGCAACTTCCGTGACGTGGGCGGACTGCCGACGGTGGACGGGCGCCGGGTGCGGCAGGGAGTGCTGTTCCGCAGCGGCCACCTCGCCCACGCGACCGCGCAGGACGCCACGTTCCTCGCCTCGCTGGGACTGCACACGATCTTCGACTTCCGCAACGCCGCGGACCAGAAGCTGGAAGGCCCGGACATCGAGCTGCCGGGCGTGCGCAACGTCAACCTGCCGCTGACCGACCCGGCGGACGGCGCGGAGTTCTGGAAGATGGTCCGGGACGGCGACGTGGAGCAGCTGCGGGAGGTCCTGGCCGACGGCAGGGCCGCGGACCGGATGGTCACCTCGTACCGCATGATCGTCAAGGAGCGCACCGGCGAGCACTCCCAGGTTCTGCACGCGATCGCCGAGGACAGCGTCCCCGCGCTGATGCACTGCGCGGCGGGCAAGGACCGCGCCGGGCTGTCGATCGCCGTCACGCTGCTCGCGCTGGGCGTGGAGCGCGAGGCGATCCTCGCCGACTACCTGGAGTCCAATGCCAAGCACCGCCGCTACAAGGTGCACCGGGGCGGCAGCTCCGACTCGGCCTACTCCGCGGAGATCATGGAGCTGCTCAGCCCGCTCTTCGACGCGCGTGCCGAGTATCTGACGGCTGCGTTCGAGACCATCGAGGGGACCTGGGGAGACGTCGACACCTACCTGGCGCAGGGGCTCGGCGTAACCGCCGGGACCCGGGAACGGCTGCGGGAGCGCCTGCTCGACTGACCCTATTTGGCCCCGACCTCGAACAGCAGATAGAGGAAGCCGGCGAAGAGGTGTCCCGCCACGATGTAGATGACGAACCGGACCCAGATGCCCCGGGGAATCTTCTGCTCGATGTCTGTCATGGCATGTCTCCCGTGGTAGGGCCGAGGCACAGCGCGGCCGTGGGGCTCTGCAGCAGAGTGTGGACGAAGAGGAGGTCGACCCCGCCCGGGTCCTCGGCGGCGATGCGGTGCGGGGTCAGGGAGTCGAAGTGGGCGCTGTCACCCGGTCCGAGCCGCTGCGCGGCGTCCCCGAGGCGCAGTCGCAGCCGTCCCTCGAGGACGTACAGCCACTCCTCACCGGCGTGCACCCGCACGATGTCGCCCTGCGAGCCGTGGGGCACATGCACCCGCAGGGCCTGCATGCCCCGCCCGGACGCGCCGGCCTGCCAGTACGTCCAGCCGCCGGCGCCGCTCGGCTCCATGTCGGCGGCCCGCACGACGGCGTCCCGGTCGGCGACCATCTCGCCGAGCAGGTCCGAAACGGTCGTACCGTAGATACGCGCGAGGGACAGCAGCATCGGCAGCGAGGGCTGGCGCTGCCCCGTCTCCAGCCGGGACAGGTGGGCGGGCGAGAGCCCGGCCGAGCGAGCGGCGGCCTCCAGGGTGAGGGAGGCGCGCCGACGCAGTTCACGGAGTTGCGGGGCGACGGCCGGCAGTGATACGGCCGGCTCGGCCCCGGGCTCGGAGGAGGAGCTCATGGCTCCATTCAGCCGGATCGTTGCCTCATGGGCAAATCGTTTGCCTCTAGGGCAAAACCCGGTGCCGGGCCACGCTGACGCCGGGGCCCGGAGCCGGACCCCGGCGTCAGAGGCAGAGCCCGGAGCCGGACCCCGGCGTCAGCGGTTGGCCACCGCCTGCTTCACGAGCGTCCTGCCGAAGTCCCACAACAGCCCGCCGCCGCTGTGCGCGTCGTCCATCACGGCCGTGAAGGCCTCCACGAACCGGTCCACCTCCCGCTCCCCGATGATCAGCGGGGGGATCAGCTTGATCACCTCCAGGTGGTCGCCGGAGACCTGGGTGAGGATCCGGTGCCGCTGGAGCAGCGGGACGACGACCATCTGCGCGAAGAGCCCCTTGCGTGCGGCCTGGAGCATGGCCCAGCGACTGCGCAGCTTCAGCGACCGGGGCCGGCCGAACTCGATGCCGATCATCAGTCCACGGCCACGCACGTCCGCGAGCAGTTCGTACGTGTCGACCAGCGCGGCCAGCCGGGACCTGAGCAGCTCGCCCGTGGCCCGGACGCCCGCGACGACCTGTTCGCTCTCCATGACGGACAGCACCGCCAGACCGGCCGCCATGGCCTGGGCGTTGGAGCCGAAGCTGGCCGAGTGGACCAGCACCCGGTCCATCGACGAGTAGACCTTCTTGAAGATCCAGTCCTTGCCGAGCGTGGCACCCACCGGCACATATCCGCCGGAGAGTGCCTTCGCGACGCAGACCAGGTCGGGCTCGACGCCCTCCTCGTGCTGGTAGGCGTAGAAGTCGCCGGTGCGGCCCAGGCCCGTCTGCACCTCGTCCGCGATGAGCAGCGCCTTGTGCCGGTGCAGCAGCTCCTGCGCGGCCCGCAGGTAGCCGGGCGGGGCCTCGTGCACACCCTTGCCCTGGATCGGCTCCACGATCAGCGCGGCGACGTCGCCCTTCTTCAGCTCCCGGGCCAGCGCGTCGAGGTCGCCGAGCGCCACCGCGGTGTCCGGCAGCAGAGGGGCGAAGCCGTCCCGGAAGCCCGACTCGCCGTTCACGGAGAGCGAGCCGGTGGTCAGGCCGTGGAAGGCGTGCGCGCAGTACAGGACCCTGGGCCTGCCGGTGACGAACCGGGCGAACTTCAGCGCGGTCTCCACCGCCTCCGTGCCGCTGTTGCCGAAGAACACCCGGTCCAGGTGCGGGCTGTGGGCGAGCAGCCGCTCGGCGAGCAGTCCGGGCAGCGGCTGGCAGTCGAACCGGGTGAGGTCGGCGAGCTGCGCGTCCAGCACGTCGTGCAGGGCCTTGCGGACGACGGGGTGATGGCGCCCCAGGCCCATCACCCCGAAGCCGGCCAGCATGTCCAGGTAGTCGCCGCCGTCCGCGTCCCAGAAGTAGGCGCCCTCGGCCCGCACGTAGACCTTGTCGAAGCCGATGGTGCGCAGCATGCGCGGCAGCTGGTGGTTGAGGTGCCGGGCGTGCAGCTCGTAGCGCTCGGCCCCACGCCCGGCGAGCAGCGCACCGAGGTCGAATGCGCCGCCGGGCACCGGCTCCGGCGCTGGGGTGGCGGATTCCGCGGTGGTCATGCGGGGTCCTTAAGAATGTGAGGCGGTCCGGGAGGACCGGGTGTGGCTGATGCGGTGGTTGCCTGAAATGGCTCTAGGAGAATGGCCGCCCGGTCCTTCGGGACGCTCCGACTGCTGATTGAGAACTGCGGGTATCGCTGGTTGAGGACCTGTTGGCGGAGTGCTCCTCGGACCACGAAAGTGCTGGGCACGGAGGAACAGGAGCGACACGGTTGACCACGCGGCATGCACGCATATGGGTCGGCATCGACGCCGGCAAGGGGCACCACTGGGCGGTGGCCGTCGATACCGACGGCGAAACGGT
>NZ_JBIDCW010000031.1:0-91607 GCF_043204795.1 Streptomyces sp. NPDC047706
AGCGTCTCGGCCGCATCCAGGTCCCGCGTCGCCTCGTGCAGGTCGGCGCCGTCGACGTTGGAGACGAACCGCACGGTCAGGTCACGGTCGGTGAAAGCGCGCAGCACCTCGTAGGCCATCGCCGGACCCAGGTCGGAGCCGCCGATACCGATGTTGACGACGTTGCGGATCCGCCTGCCGGTGTGCCCGGTCCACTCACCCGAGCGAACCCGGTCGGCGAAGCCCGCCATCTTCTCCAGCACCGCGTGCACACCCGGCACCACGTTCTCGCCGTCGACCTCGACCACCGCCTCCCGGGGCGCGCGCAGCGCGGTGTGCAGCACCGCCCGGTTCTCGGTGATGTTGATCCTCTCGCCCCGGAACATCGCGTCCCGCAGCCCGAAGACATCCGTCGCGGCCGCCAGCTCCTGGAGCAGGGCCAGCGTCTCGTCGGTGACGAGGTGCTTGGAGTAGTCGATACGAAGATCGCCGACGGTGACGACGTATCGCTCCGCACGGCCGGGATCGGCCTCGAACAGCTCCCGCAGGTGGGCCTTCCACTCGGCGCGGTGGTCCTCCAGCGCTGTCCACTCGGGCCGCCGTGTCAGCACAGGCGTGTCAGACATGAGAGAGCGTCTCCTTGGTGATGCCCTCGCCCCGCAGGGCGACGGCGTACATCTCGTCCGCGTCGAGGCGCCGGAGCTCCTCGGCGATCAGTTCGGAGGTGGGGCGCACCTTCAGCGCCAGGGTGCGCGGCGGCTGGCCCGGCAGGGACAGCGTGGCCAGCGGGCCTTCGGGCCGGTCGATGACGATCTCGCCGCTTTCCGTGCCCAGCCGGACGCCGGTCACCACGGGACCCGCGGTCTCCACCCGGTCGACGGCGACGTGCAGCCGTGCCTCCAGCCAGCGGGCCAGCAGCTCGGCGCTGGGGTTGTCGGCCTCGCTCTCCACGGCCGCCGAGGTGATCCGCAGCCGGGCCTGGTCCAGGGCCGCCGCCAGCATCGAGCGCCAGGGGGTGAGGCGGGTCCAGGCGAGGTCGGTGTCGCCGGGCGCGTAGGACCGGGCACGGGCGTCCAGCGCGGCCAGCGGCGTCTCGACGGCGTACATGTCGGTGATCCGGCGCTGGGCGAGGGCGCCGAGCGGGTCCTTGGCGGGCACCTCGGGCGCGTCCACCGGCCACCACACGACGACCGGCGCGTCCGGCAGCAGCAGCGGCAGCACCACGGAGTCGGCGTGGTCGGACACCTCGCCGTAGGTACGCAGCACGACCGTCTCGCCGGTGCCGGCCTCGGAGCCGACGCGCACCTCGGCGTCCAGCCGGGACTGGGTGCGCTCGCGCGGGGAGCGGGCGTGCCGCTTGATGACGACCAGGGTGCGCGAGGGGTGCTCGTGCGAGGCCTCCTCGGCCGCCTTGATGGCGTCGTAGGCGTTCTCCTCGTCCGTGACGATGACCATCGTCAGGACCATGCCCACGGCCGGGGTGCCGATGGCGCGGCGACCCTGCACCAGCGCCTTGTTGATCTTGCTTGCCGTGGTGTCGGTCAGGTCGATCTTCATGGCCTGCGCCAGCTCCGTCCGTCTCGTGCGAGCATCTCGTCGGCTTCCGCGGGGCCCCAGCTGCCCGCGACGTACCGCGCGGGGCTGCCGTGTGCGGCCCAGTACCCCTCGATCGGGTCGAGGATCTTCCAGGACTCTTCCACTTCCTGGTGACGGGGGAACAAATTGGCGTCACCCAGGAGGACGTCGAGGATGAGCCGCTCGTACGCCTCGGGACTCGACTCGGTGAAGGACTCGCCGTACGCGAAGTCCATCGTGACGTCCCGGATCTCCATCGACGTGCCCGGCACCTTCGAGCCGAACCGGACCGTCATGCCCTCGTCCGGCTGGACGCGGATCACGATCGCGTTCTTGCCGAGCTCCTCGGTGGCCGTGGAGTCGAAGGGGGAGTGCGGCGCCCGCTGGAGGACGACCGCGATCTCCGTGACCCGGCGGCCCAGGCGCTTGCCGGTGCGCAGATAGAAGGGGACGCCCGCCCAGCGGCGGTTGTCGACGTGGAGCTTGATCGCGGCATAGGTGTCCGTGGCGGACGCCGCGTCGATGCCGTCCTCCTCCAGATAGCCGCGCACCTTCTCGCCGCCCTGCCAGGCCGCCGTGTACTGGGCGCGCACGGTGTGCCGGCCGAGGTCCTCGGGCAGCTTCACCGCCTTCAGCACCTTCAGCTTCTCCATCAGCAGCGAGGGCGCGTCGAAGGAGGCGGGTTCCTCCATCGCGGTGAGGGCCATCAGCTGCAGGAGGTGGTTCTGGATGACGTCACGGGCCGAGCCGATGCCGTCGTAGTAGCCGGCCCGGCCGCCGATGCCGATGTCCTCGGCCATGGTGATCTGCACATGATCGACGAAGGACCGGTTCCAGATCGGCTCGAACATCTGGTTGGCGAAGCGCAGCGCCAGGATGTTCTGGACGGTCTCCTTGCCCAGGTAGTGGTCGATCCGGAAGACCTGCTCCGGGTCGAACACGTCGTGCACGATCGTGTTGAGCTCGCGGGCCGACTTCAGGTCGTGCCCGAACGGCTTCTCGATCACCGCCCGCCGCCAGGAGCCCCGCGGCGCGTCGGCCAGCCCGTGCTTCTTCAGCTGCTGGACGACCTTGGGGAAGAACTTCGGCGGCACGGAGAGGTAGAACGCGTAGTTGCCGCTGGTGCCCCGGGAGGCGTCGAGCTCGTCGACGGCCGAGCGCAGATGCTTGAACGCGTCGTCGTCGTCGAAGTCGCCGGGCACGAACCGCATGCCCTCGGCCAGCTGCTGCCACACCTCCTCACGGAACGGCGTGCGCGCGTGCTCGCGTACCGCGTCGTGCACGACCTCCGCGAAGTCCTGGTCCGCCCAGTCCCGGCGGGCGAACCCGACGAGCGAGAAGCCCGGCGGCAGCAGGCCCCGGTTGGCCAGGTCGTAGACTGCCGGCATCAGCTTCTTGCGGGACAGGTCACCCGTGACGCCGAAGATGACCAGCCCCGAGGGGCCGGCGATCCGGGGCAGGCGACGGTCCCGGGCGTCGCGCAGCGGGTTGCTCCAGTCGGGGGACGGGCCGGCCGGCACGGACGTTTCCCCGGCGACCTGCTCCCCAGTGGTCGGTTCGGTGCTCATTCCCCGTCAACTCCCTTACCGGTCAGCGACTTCGTCACGGCGTCCAGCAGCTCCTGCCAGGCCGCCTCGAACTTGGCGACCCCCTCGTCCTCCAGCTGACGCACCACCTCGTCGTAGGAGATCCCCAGCCGCTCCACGGCCGCCAGGTCGGCCCGCGCCTGCGCGTAGCCGCCGCTCACGGTGTCACCGTGGATGTGGCCGTGGTCGGCGGTGGCGCGCAGCGTGGCCTCCGGCATGGTGTTGACCGTGCCGGGTGCGACCAGGTCCTCCACATACAGGGTGTCCTTGTATGCAGGGTCCTTCACACCGGTGGAGGCCCACAGCGGGCGCTGCTTGTTGGCCCGCGACCCGGCCAGGACGGTCCACCGGCCCGCCGAGAAGACCTCCTCGTACGCCGCGTAGGCGAGCCGCGCGTTGGCGAGCGCCGCCCGGCCCTTCAGCGCCAGTGCCTCCTTGGTGCCCAGCAGGGTCAGGCGCTTGTCGATCTCGCTGTCGACGCGGGAGACGAAGAACGACGCGACGGAGTGGATGCCGGCCAGGTCGATCCCCGCCGCCCGCGCCTTCTCCAGACCTGCCTGGTAGGCGTCCATGACCTCCCGGTACCGCTCCAGCGAGAAGATCAGCGTGACGTTGACGCTGATCCCGGCGCCGATCACCTCGGTGATCGCCGGGAGGCCGGCACCCGTCGCCGGGATCTTGATCATCACGTTGGGCCGGTCGACGAGCCAGGCGAGCTGCCGGGCCTCGGCGACGGTGGCGCGGGTGTCGTGCGCGAGGCGCGGGTCGACCTCGATGGAGACCCGGCCGTCCCGGCCGCCGGTGGCCTCGTACACCGGCTGCAGGATGTCCGCGGCGGCCCGGACGTCGGCGGTGGTCATCATGCGCACGGCCTCGTCGACCGTGACACCCCGCACGGCGAGGTCGGCGAGCTGCTCCTCGTAGCCCTCGCCGGAGCCGATGGCGGCCTGGAAGATGGACGGGTTGGTGGTGACGCCCACGACGTGGCTGGTGGCGACGAGTCCGGCGAGGTTGCCGGACGTGATCCGCTCGCGCGAGAGGTCGTCCAGCCAGATCGACACGCCCTCGTCGGACAGGCGCTTGAGTGCTCCCGCGGTGGCGGATGCTTCGGTCACAGTGATCATCTTCCTTCTTGCGATCGGATCAACCACGCGCGGCAGCGAGCGATTCCCTGGCCGCTGCGACGACGTTCTCGGCGGTGAAGCCGAACTCGGCGAACAGGGTCCTGGCGTCGGCCGAGGCGCCGAAGTGTTCGAGGGAGACGATGCGTCCTGCGTCACCTACGAAGCGGTACCACGTCAGGCCCACTCCCGCCTCGACGGCGACGCGCGCCTTCACGGACGGCGGAAGCACCTGCTCGCGGTACTCGCGCGGCTGCTCCTCGAACCACTCGACGGACGGCATCGACACCACCCGGGCCGGCACACCGGCCTCCTGGAGCCGCTCGCGCGCCTCCACGGCCAGCTGCACCTCGGAGCCGGTGGCGATGAGGACGACCTGGGGCGTGCCTCCCTCGGCCTCGAACAGCACGTAGCCGCCGCGCGCCGCGTCCTCGTTCATCTCGTACGCCGGTACCGCCTGCCGGGTGAGGGCGAGGCCGTGCGGTGCCGGGTTCGCGGTGTGCCGGCGCAGGATCTCGGCCCAGGCGACGGCCGTCTCGTTGGCGTCGGCCGGACGGACGACGTTCAGCCCCGGGATCGCGCGCAGGGCGGCGAGGTGCTCGACGGGCTGGTGCGTCGGCCCGTCCTCGCCGAGGCCGATGGAGTCGTGCGTCCACACATAGGTCACCGGCAGCTGCATCAGCGCCGACATGCGCACGGCGTTGCGCATGTAGTCGGAGAAGACCAGGAACGTGCCGCCGTAGACGCGGGTGTTGCCGTGCAGGGCGATGCCGTTCATCGCCGCCGCCATCGAGAACTCGCGGATGCCGAAGTGAATCGTACGGCCGTACGGGTCGGCCTCCGGCAGCGGATTGCCCTGCGGCAGGAAGGACGAGGCCTTGTCGATGGTGGTGTTGTTCGAGCCGGCCAGGTCGGCCGAGCCGCCCCACAGCTCGAGGATCACCGGGCCGAGCGCCTGGAGCACCTTGCCCGACGCGGCACGCGTCGCGACCGGCCGGCCCGCTTCGAAGACGGGCAGCCTCTGCTCCCAGCCCACGGGCAGCTCGCCCTTGCTGAGACGGTCGAACTCGGCGGCCCGCTCCGGTTCGGCCTCCCGCCAGGCCGCGATCCGCCGGTCCCACGCGGCGTGCGCCTCGGCACCCCGCCCGAGGGCGCGGCGGGTGTGGGCGCGCACCTCCCCGGCGACCTCGAAGCTGCGCTCGGGGTCGAAGCCCAGCACCCGCTTGGTGGCGGCGACCTCGTCCGCGCCCAGCGCCGAGCCGTGCGAGGCCTCGGTGTTCTGCGCGTTCGGCGCGGGCCAGGCGATGATCGTGCGCATCGCGACGAGGGAGGGACGCCCGGTCTCGGCCTGCGCCGCCCGCAGCGCCGCGTACAGCGCGTGGACGTCGATGTCGCCGTTCGGGGCGGGCTCGACACGCTGGGTGTGCCAGCCGTAGGCCTGGTAGCGCTCGATCACGTCCTCGGAGAACGCTGTCGCGGTGTCGCCCTCGATGGAGATGTGGTTGTCGTCGTAGAGGAAGACGAGGTTGCCCAGCTTCTGATGGCCCGCCAGCGACGAGGCCTCGGCGCTGACGCCCTCCTGAAGGTCGCCGTCGGACACGATCGCCCAGATGGTGTGGTCGAAGGGGGAGGCGCCCTCGGGCGCGTCCGGGTCGAACAGGCCGCGCTCGTAGCGGGCGGCCATGGCCATGCCGACGGCGTTGGCGGCACCCTGCCCGAGCGGCCCGGTGGTGGTCTCGACGCCGGCGGTGTGCCCGTACTCCGGGTGCCCGGGGGTCTTGGAGCCGTGGGTGCGGAAGGCCTTCAGGTCGTCGATCCCCAGTTCGTACCCGGCGAGGTGGAGCTGGGTGTAGAGGGTGAGCGAGGTGTGCCCGGGGGAGAGCACGAAGCGGTCACGGCCGGGCCACTCCGGGTCGGCCGGGTCGTGCCGCATCACCTTCTGAAAGAGCGTGTACGCCGCCGGGGCGAGGCTCATCGCGGTTCCTGGGTGGCCGTTGCCCACCTGCTGCACGGCATCGGCCGCCAGCAGGCGTGCGGTGTCGACGGCCCGCCGGTCGAGGTCGGTCCACTCGAAGCCGCCGGGCCCGTCGGGTGACTGCGTGCTCATCTGTAAGCCGTCCTCTTCAAAAGGTCAACGAAACCAGCGATGCGGCCGGTCGGACGCGTTCGACCTTAAAAGTCTGACTTTTTGGCGGGAAGGTTGGGGTGTGTCAGCCTGTGGTGAAAGTGGGACACGCCCACCGGCGACGAGGTGGCACGAGAAGGACATGGCGGACATATCTATCCAAGGCGGTCGCGTGGGGGACGGCATCCGGACGTTCCCCTTCCCGGTCGAGCAGAGTGTCTGCGGCGTCGGCATGCAGGTCGGCACGATGGACCCCGGCCAGGCCTGGCACTCGGACGCTCCACCGGATCGCATCCACCGCATCGACTTCCATGTCGTGATGGTCTTCGGCGGCGGACCCGTACGGCACATGGTCGACTTCACCGAGTACGAGGCGAAGGCCGGTGACGTGCTGTGGATCCGCCCGGGACAGGTGCACCGCTTCACGGCCGGGAGCGAGTACCGCGGAACGGTCCTCACCATGCAGCCCGGCTTCCTCCCGAGGGCCACGGTCGAGGCCACCGGCCTGTACCGCTACGACCTTCCGCCCCTGCTGCGTCCCGACGCCACCCAGCTCGCGGCCCTGTGCGCCTCCCTCGCCCACCTGCAACGCGAGTACGAGGACGCGGCGACACTGCCCCTGAGCCTGCGCACGGCGGTACTGCGCCACTGCCTCAGCGCGTTCCTGCTGCGGCTGTCCCATCTGGCGGCCAGCTCGGCGGCAGCGGCGGCGCAGCGGGCGGACACCACGTTCACGCTCTTCCGGGAGGCGGTCGAGCGGGACTTCGCCACCAACCACAGCGTCAGCGCCTACGCCGACGCCCTCGGTTACTCCCGCCGCACCCTCGTCCGCGCCGTCGGCGCCGCCACCGGCGACACCCCCAAGGCGTTCATCGACAAACGCGTCGTCCTGGAGGCCAAGCGCCTGCTCGCCCACACCGACCTGCCCATAGGCCGCGTCGGCGCGGCGGTCGGCTTCCCGGACGCGGCCAACTTCTCCAAGTTCTTCCATCAGCACACGGACAGGACACCGGCGTCCTTCCGGGCGGAGCTGCGCTGAGAGTGCTGACCGGCCAGGCCGGTGACGCGGCTCCCGGCGGCCGGATCCGGACGGCAGGCTCTTGGCGGGCTCCGCCGCGGCCGGGCACGGCCGCGGGCCGGGACGTCGCCGCCCCGGCCCCTTCCTGGTGCCGCCGTCAGCGGCCGAAGGTGAACCAGTTCACGTTCACGAAGTCGGCCGGCTGGCCGCTGGTGAAGGTCAGATAGACGTCGTGGGTGCCCGTCACGGCGGAGATGTTGGCGGGGACCGTGCGCCAGGACTGCCAGCCGCCGGTGTTGCCGACCGCGAAGCTGCCGACGGGCGCGCTGGTGCGGCTGTCCAGGCGCACCTCGACCAGCCCGCTCACCCCGGAGCCGGCGCCGCTCGCGACCCGGGCGCTGAACTGCCTGGCCGGCGAGGAGCCGAAGTTGACGCCCCGGTACAGCGCCCAGTCGCCGCTCGCCAGCGCGCCGATGTTCTGCCCGCCGCCCGTGTCGGAGGTCCCCTCCGTCATCGTGCCGGACTGCCCGTCGTGGGACTCGGCCTGGATGGTGCCGTAGGCATCCCGGTTGCCGGCCGGGGGAGGTGTGGTGCCGCTCCCGTTGGACGACAGCACCTGGACGTAGTCGACGACCATCGGGTGGCCCGGCACCGTGGCCGCGTCGGGGCCGCCCCCGAAGGCGTCCACGAAGCCGCCGCCCATCGCCACGTTGAGGATGATGAAGAACCCGTGGTCCGTGGCGTTCGTCCAGGTGGCCGCGTCGACCTGGTTCTCCCGCACGGTGTGGAAATGGGTGCTGTCGACGTAGAAGCGGATCTCCTCGACGCTGCTGGAGCGGTCCCACTCCATGCGGTACGTGTGGAAGCCGGACTGACAGGTGGAGCCGGGGCAGGGGGCCGAACCGCCGATGCCGGTGGTCTCGTTGCACGGGCCGCCGGGTGAGGTGCCGCAGTGCATCGTCGCCCAGACGGTGTTGAGGCCCTGGACGTTCTCCAGGATGTCCAGCTCCCCGACGCCCGGCCAGTTCCAGTAGTTGCCGCGGAACGGGGCGCCCAGCATCCAGAAGGCCGGCCAGTAGCCGCGGGCGGCGGCGCCGGTGACGTTGGGCATCTGGATGCGGGCCTCGACGCGCAGTTTGCCCCCCGCCGGGGGCTGGAAGTCGGTGCGGTTGGTCTCGATGCGGCCCGACGTCCAGTTGCCGGCCGCGTCGCGGCGCGGGGTGATGCGGAGGTTGCCGCTGCCGTCGAGGGAGACGTTGCTGGTGCTGGTCGTCATCGTCTCGATCTCACCGGTGCCCCAGTTGGCGGGGCCGCCCGGGTAGCCCTTCCCGGTGGCGTACTGCCAGGTGGCGGTGTTGACGCCGGAGCCGGCGGCCCCGTCGAAGTCGTCGACGAAGACCTGTGTCCAGCCCGACGGGGGCGGCGGGGCGGCTGCGGTCGCGCTCGGCGTCACGGCCGTGGCGGCGAGCGCGGCCAGACCCAGCGTGCTCAGGACGGCGAGGAGCGCCCGCCGGTGGGGTCCGCGTCTGCGGGGAGTGCCGGAGGTTTCACTCATGGGGTGCCTCTCGGTACGGGAGTGGGGGTGCGCGGGTGTCCTGTCCGAGAGGACCCGCGGGATGTTTGAGAGCGCTCTCAGGCAGAGGGTGCGCGGACAATGTGCTCCCGGGCGCCGCAGCCGTCAAGAGGTGCAGCCGAGAAAGTCCGTGCGGGGCGGGGGAGTTCAAGCGATGAACGCGGACACGCTCGGCACCCCCGGCCAGGCCCTTGCCGGGCAGGCGGAGCGGACAGCCGGACCGGGCCGGGCGCCGACGGGGACGGCCGGGCGTTCGAGGCGCACAGCAAGAAGTGCCGGCGAAATCAGCGCACTGCCCCGGCGAGGCGCAGGCCGCCTCCGGGAGTGCCGGCGTGCGCGCTCCGCCAGTCTCGGTGCGCACGGGAAGTCGCCTCGGCCGTGCGTCGGCCGGCACGGATTCCCCCTGCTGCTGGTCAGGCGAAGTGCACACGTCTGCTCCGTGGGTGACGGATGGGCGGGAGGAGAGCCGAGGGGCGAGCGGGGAGGGAGGAGTCAGAGCGCGCGCAATGTCCAGCCCCAGCGGTGCGTGCCCGTTGGGACGGGATACGCCGGTACGGTGCCGGGCCCGCAGGACGGGGTGCCCAGGCCGCGGTGGACGGCGTCGACGTGCACGACGCACCCGGCGCGCGGGACGAGTTCGTCGTGGTGGGCGGCCGCGGCCAGGTCCGCGGCACGGCAGCGGCTGACCGAGATCCGGCCGGGCCGCCCCCGCTCCACCGCGAGACCGGTGGCGTGCGGCGCCGACAGCCTGAAGTGCCGCACGCCGTGCCGGCCGTCGCCCCCCGGCGGCCGCAGACGGGGGGTGGACAACTCGTCCACGGGGAGTGAGTGAGGGGCGACCGGGGCACCCACGCCACGGCCTGGGTACGACGCCCAGGGCCCCTGCCCGGACCGCTCCGGCAGATCCAGCCCGGCCACCGTCTCGAACACCGAGCCGACCCGCGCCACGTCGTGCAGCGTGCCGGGCAGCTGCGCCGACTCCTCGACATGGATGCCGCCCTCGACGGCCGTGAAGACCTGCTCGTGCCGCACGGTCCCGGCCTCGCAGACGTACTCGGCGAGCACGCCGACACTCCCGGCCGCCCGGCGTACGGCGACCAGCTTGCGGGCGGGTGCGGCGAGCCCCCCCTCTCGCCGGCGGTCCGCCATCCCGGCCGGCTCGTCGTTGTCGGCAGGCGCCCGCCGGAGCGACAGCTGGGGGGCGGCGGCCAGCAGGGGATGGACCAGCAGGCCGTCGGCGTCGAGCTCGACGTTATTGCCGGTCACCGGCAGAGCGGGCTGCACGGGGGTCGCCCGCAGCCGTACCCGCGGCAGGCACACCACCGTGCCCCGCGGCGCCCACGGCTCGTCCCGCGCGGTCGTCACCTTCAGCGTCAGCCAGGCCTCGCCCGGGTCCCCGGGCAGCTCGAAAGGCAGCGGCACCGCCGCCGTCTCGCCCGGTCGCAGATCGGGCAGCTCGGCCGGGCCGGTCAGCGTCCGGCCGTCGGCGAGGGACAGCCGCCATTCGCCGCTCAGCCAGTCCAGCCCACGGAAGTGCTGGTGGTTGCGGATCACCGGGCCCTCGTGCCGGAGACACTCCAGCCGTACCGGCGCCGCGATCTCCCGGTGCCCGTACAGCACCGCCTCGAGCGCCCGGTCCGGAAAGACCACACCGTCCGCGACGAAGGCGCCGTCGTGGGGCACCTCGCCGAAGTCACCGCCGTACGCCCAGCGGTGGCCGGGCGCGGCGACGCCACGCTCGTACAGCCCGGCGCCCGTGCGCCCCGGTCTTCCGTCACTCACTCGCCGGAGAATGCCCTGGTCCCAGGACCACCGGATGAAGCCGCCCTGAAGAGCCGGGGTGGCCTCGATGGCGACCCAGTGGTCGGCCGTCGTGCCGTCGCCGCCGCCCCTGGCCTGGAGTACTCGCCGCGGCCCTCCGGGAGAGTGGCCGACGCCGGGCATGCAGCCGCGCGGGGATGACGAAGGTGACGGGTACTGTGCATCGGATGCTGGCAGAACCACGACGTCGACTCGTCCGGTGGGCCCCCGTGACAGGAGAGGTGCAGGCGTGAGGCTGACGATTCTGGGCGGTGGCGGCTTCCGGGTGCCGCTCGTGTACGGGGCGCTCCTCGGCGACCACGCCGAGGGCCGGGTCACGCACGTCGTGCTCCACGACCTGGACGCCGGGCGGCTGCACGCGATCACCCGCGTCCTGGCGGAACAGGCCGCCGGGGTGCCCGACGCACCCGAGGTCACCGCGACCACCGACCTCGACGAGGCCCTGCGCGGCGCCGACTTCGTGTTCTCCGCGATCCGGGTCGGCGGTCTGGAGGGCCGCGCCCATGACGAGCGGGTGGCGCTCGCGGAGGGTGTCCTCGGCCAGGAGACGGTGGGCGCGGGCGGCATCGCCTACGGCCTGCGGACCGTGCCGGTGGCGGACGGCATCGCCCGCAGCGTCGCCCGGCTCGCCCCCGACGCCTGGGTCATCAACTTCACCAACCCGGCCGGACTGGTCACCGAGGCCATGTCCCGCCACCTCGGCGACCGCGTCATCGGCATCTGTGACTCGCCGGTGGGCCTCGGCCGCCGTATCGCCCGCGTGCTCGGCGTGCGCGACCCGGCCGCGGCGTGGATCGACTACGTCGGCCTCAACCACCTCGGCTGGGTGCGCGGCCTGCGCGTCGCCGGCCGTGACGAACTGCCGCGCCTGCTCGCCGACCCCGGTCTGCTCGGCTCCTTCGAGGAGGGCAAGCTCTTCGGCGCCGCATGGCTGAGTTCGCTGGGCGCGATCCCCAACGAGTACCTGCACTACTACTACTTCAACCGGGAAACCGTCCGCGCCTGCCAGGAGGCCGAGCAGACGCGCGGCGCCTTCCTCCGCGACCAGCAGGCCCGCTTCTACGAGCGGACGCGCGACCCCGGCGCCTCCGCGCTGCGAGCCTGGGAAGCCACCCGCGCCGAGCGCGAGGCCACCTACATGGCGGAGAACCGGGAGACGGCCGGAGCCGGCGAGCGCGCCGCCGACGACCTGTCCGGCGGCTACGAGAAGGTGGCGCTCGCGCTGATGCGGGCCGTCGCCCGGAACGAGCGCACGACGCTGATCCTCAACGTCCGCAACCGCCACACCCTCACGGCGCTCGACTCCGAGGCGGTGATCGAGGTGCCGTGCCTGGTCGACGCGGGCGGTGCGCACCCGGTGGCCGTGGACCCGCTGCCGGACCACGCAACCGGCCTGGTCTGCGCGGTGAAGGCGGTCGAGCGCGAGGTGCTGTCGGCCGCCGCCTCCGGTTCCCGTGCCTCTGCCGTCAAGGCCTTCGCGCTGCATCCGCTGGTCGACTCGGTGGCCGTGGCCCGGCGGCTGGTCGACGCCTACACGGCCGTCCACCCCGGCCTGTCGTACCTCGGGTAGAGCCCTCAGGCCCTCGACCAGAGGCCCCTCAAGGCAGGGAGATGCCCACGGCGGCTCGACCGCCTGTGGAAGACGGACCACCCCTCCGCCGGGATCCGGTCCGGCCACCTCTACGACTCCCGCGGCGGCCGGGCGCGCGGCGTCCAGCGCACCGGCTTGTCGCCGGCCGGAGCCCGGGTGACCGACCCGCTGGAGCGGCCGCTGCAGGACACGCACCTCGGTGGCGACGGCGGCGACGGCGGCGTCCCCGTGACGCTGCTGCCCTTTCAGATCCTGACGCCGCGCCTGCGAAGGGCTGACTGCCCGCGGCGTCACCGGGAAGGAACTCCCAGGAAGTTTTAAGGAAGCGGTGAACCGCCAGGTCATGGGCCGGATTCCGGTATCCGTGACCCCGGCCGTTCGCCCTTCGGACATCTGGAGTTCGCCTGATGCCCGTGACATGCGGAGGCACGGCGCTAAAGAGAGGTGGCACGGTGCGAGACCCGCGTATGTCGTCGATCGGCAAGGGACTGAGGCGTCGGGGGAGGCTGATGATCCAGGCGGTGAGTCCACCGCGCCGCGCCCTGGACGCGATTCCCGCACCCCGGCCCGGCTCGGAGAAGAACCCCTCGTTCACCGCACCGCCCGCCCCCAGGCTGGTGGAGTCACCGGTCTTCGTGCTGTCCTCGGTGCGCTCCGGCTCGACCCTGCTGCGGGTGCTGCTCAACAGCCACAGCCGTGTCCGCGCCCCGCACGAGATGCATCTGCGCACCGTCCATGTGCAGCTGACCCGCAGCTTCACCGCGGCCGCCATGCAGGAGCTGAAGCTCGACAAGGAGGAGCTGGAACACGTCCTGTGGGACCGCATCCTGCACCTGGAGCTGGTCCGCAGCGGCAAGGACGTCATCGTCGACAAGACACCGCCCAACACCCTCATCTGGCCGAGGCTTCAGCGATGCTGGCCGAACGCCCGCTACATCCTGCTGCTCCGCCACCCGGGCGCGATCGTCGCCTCCCTGACCGACCGCCGCGAGGACCCCGACCTGGCGGCCATCCACGCCGAGGTCCTGGACTACGCGGAGAAGCTGGAGGAGGCGCGCCGGAACCTCGACGCACATGTGCTCACCTACGAGGACCTGACCGCCGAGCCGGAGCACGTGACGCGCGGCCTGTGCGAGTACCTCGGCGTGGAGTGGGAGAGCGGCATGCTCGACTACGGCAGCCGCGACCACGGCAGGTTCCGCCCCCAGCTCGGCGACTGGAGCAGCACGATCAAGTCGGGCCGCATCCAGCCCGCCCGCGAGGCCGATCCGGCGGCCGAACTCCCGCCCCGTCTGGCGGAGTTGGCGAAGGTGTGGGGCTACCAGGTCTAGAGCCCGGAGAGCGCCGGGCAGCGGCGCGGGAGGACGGCGCGACGAGCCCGCACCCCCGCACCGTACCCGGCGCATCCCCTAGAGCGGCAGAACCTGTGCCGTCGGCCCGACGGGCGCCGGCGAGGGAACCGCCGGCAGCAGGGGGGCCGGCTCCGCCGCCGTCCGCTGCGGCGGAATGGAGACCGGCCGCACCTGCCGTGGAGCGGACACCACCGTGTAGTCCTGGCCGAGGAACGGCGGCACGATCTCCCCGGGGTCGTCGCCCAGGGCCAGCCGTACGGCGGCCCACGGCGCGTTGACCCCGCACAGCGACAGCTGGTGCAGCCCGCCGGCCGGACGCGTGTTGACGTCCATCAGCACCGGCCGCTCACCGAACATCCGGAACTGGATGTTGGACAGATGGTGCAGCCCGAACCCCTCGGCGATACGCCGCGCCGGCTCCACGAACTGCTCGTGCAGCGTGAACCCGCGACGGCGCCCGCTCTTCGTCCGTCCCACGGCCAGCCGGACCAGGTTGTCCCGCCCGGTGAGGCAGTCGACGGACACCTCCGGCTGCTCCAGCCGTGGCATCACCAGCCAGTCCACCGGCTCGTCGGCCTCCCGCAGCGCCCGCAGCACCAGCTCCAGCTGGACGTAGGGGGTGGGGAACCCGTCGAGGTGCAGCAGCGAGAAGGGGGCGCGCGTGATCACACGGAAGCCCACGCCGCCGGCACCGGACGCCGGCTTGAAGCAGGCCTTGTGCCCGCCCGCCTCCAACTCCTGCACGGCGGCGAGCAGTTCGTCGGCGTTTCGGACCCGCCACCACGGCGGCACCGGCACGCCGATCGCCTGGACCGCCTCGTAGGCGATCACCTTGTCCTGGAAGACGGCCACGGCCTCCGGCGGCGGTGCCAGCAGCGCCGTACCGGCCGCCTCGAACTCCGCGCGATGGGCGACGACCGCCGCCTGGTGCAGACGCGGCACGAACACGTCGATCGAGCGCCGGGCGCACACGTTCAGGGCGTACTCGACGTACGCGGCCGGGGAGAGGCCCTCGGGCTCCAGCTCGGCGGTGTCGGCGGCGGCGAGGACGGGGGAGTCGGGGTCGCCGTGCGTGGCATGGATCTCGACGGCCCGGTCGCCGGGATTTCTCCGCAGCTGATCCATGAAGAACACGTTCTCCGCGTACGTGCGGTTGAGCCAGACGCGTACGCGAGAGACCATGCAGGCCGCCTTTCACGGTTCGCGGGCACGGCGGAGCGGGGCCGGCCCGGCCTGGGGGTGGTGGAAGGGACACCGAACCGCCCTTCGTGAAGGGATTTGTGGGCGGTGGTGTTGGGGCGATCATACGGCTTCGCGAGCCCGCCGCGTGCAACGTGCGGGTTACGGAATGGCCGATCGGGCCCACCCGTCGCGCGCGTTCCCGACACCCCCGATACACTCCGGTGGCCCTTGCCGACCGAGGCGCGCATGTGTTGTCGTGGTGCCTCCGTGTGATCGTGAGGGGGCGACAGGTGACATCGACGGCCGGTGGTGCCGGACAGCTGCTGGCCATCAGCGACCTGCACATCGGGTACGCGGAGAACCGCGAGCTGGTGGAGAAGATGCGCCCCGACACCGATGACGACTGGCTGCTGGTGGCCGGGGACGTGGCGGAGAGCGTGTCCCGGATCCACTGGGCGCTTCAGACTCTCGCGGGCCGCTTCCGCAAGGTGATCTGGGTCCCCGGCAACCACGAGCTGTGGACCCACCCGTCCGACTCCGTCACCCTGCGCGGCGTCGCCCGCTACGAGCATCTGGTCGCCATGTGCCGCGAGCTGGGCGTGACGACCCCTGAGGACCCGTACCCGCTCTGGGACGGCCCCGGCGGCCCGGTGGCCGTGGCGCCGCTGTTCCTGCTGTACGACTACTCCTTCCTGCCGGCCGGCTGCACCACGAAGGACGAGGGGCTGGCGTACGCGCACTCGACCGGGATCGTGTGCAGCGACGAGCATCTGCTGCACCCCGACCCCTATCCCACGCGCGAGGCGTGGTGCCGGGCCCGGGTCGCCGAGACCGAGCGGCGGCTCGCCGAGATCCCCGAAGAGCTGCCGACCGTGCTGGTCAACCACTATCCCCTGGACCGTCACCCGACCGAGGTCCTGTGGTACCCCGAGTTCGCCATGTGGTGCGGCACGCGGCTGACGGCCGACTGGCACCGGCGGTTCCGGGTGGAGACGATGGTCTACGGGCACCTCCACATCCCACGGACCACCTACCGCGACGGCGTCCGCTTCGAGGAGGTGTCGGTGGGCTATCCGCGCGAGTGGCGAAGGCGCGAGGAACCGCCGGGCCGGCTGCGCCGCATCCTGCCGAAGGAGGACACGACGTCGTGATCGAGGAGCTGCTGCCTGCCGCGGTCGTGACCGTGGAGGTGCACGGCGACGACGGGGGCGAGCCGGCGCCGCTGTACCCCGAGGAGGTGGCGATCGTCGCCCGGTCGGTCGCCAAGCGGCGGCGCGAGTTCGCTCTCGTACGCGGCTGCGCCCGCCGCGCCATGGAGAAACTCGGCGTGCCCCCGCAGGCCGTCCTGCCCGGAGAGCGTGGTGCCCCCGGCTGGCCGGCCGGGCTGGTCGGCAGCATGACCCACTGCGAGGGCTACGGCGCCGCCGCGCTGGTCCGCGAGACCGACCTGGCGTCCCTCGGCATAGACGCCGAACCGCACGCGCCCCTCCCGGCCGGTGTGCTGGAGGTGGTGGCCCTGCCGGGCGAGCAGGAGCGGCTGCGCCTGCTGACCGCGCGTCACCCCGGCGTCCACTGGGAGCGTGTGCTGTTCAGCGCCAAGGAGTCCGTCTACAAGGCGTGGTTCCCGCTCACCCGCAAGTGGCTCGACTTCACGGAGGCCGACATCGACATCGCCGTCGGCCCCGAAGGCGCGAGCCACGGCCGATTCCACGCCGGGCTTCTCGTCCCGGGCCCGGTGGTCGGTGGCCGCCGCATCGGCGCCTTCGACGGCCGGTGGACGGTACAGCGGGGGCTGGTGGCCACTTCGGTGACGGTGCCGCACGCCTGACGGCGTGCGGCGCTCGCCCCCTTGGCTCGGGCCCGCCGGGCTCAGGGCTCGGGGAACCGGCTCTGCAACAGCCGGAAGAACGCCTCCTCGTTGCCCGTCAGACCGGCCTGCGACAGTGCCTGTTCCGCCTCGGCGAGCACGGCGGGCGGGACCACGGGTGGCCGGCAGGCCTCCGGCGGGCCGGCCGCGGTGTCGAACGCGGCTCGCACGGTGTGCAGCAGGCGCAGATAGGCCTGAACGGCGGTGCGTTCCCGGTCGGTCAGTACGGCAGTGGGCATCGGTCGGCTCTCCCCGTCTCGTCGTCGCCACACGTGCCCGGACGGCACGTACGCCCCCGCATTCGGCGGCGCACCCCCAGCTTGCCGTCCACCACTGACAATCCGGCCCGGCGGCGCCCCGGTTCGCCCGCTCAGCGCAAGCGCGACACCGCCGCGACGCGGCGCGAAGGCGCTGCTCCGACCCTGGTGTGAAGGGGCTTCGGCCGGGGCATGGCGGACCGGCCCACGGCGTGGGCGGCCGGTGCGGGCCGCCGCTACTGGTGCTGCGGGCCCATGTAGCCCAGCGACGCCTCGATCCGCCCCGCCAGACGATCGCGCTGCACGGGCCCGCGAAGCGCCGAACCCGCCAGCCATGTGCGGCACTTGCTCGCCAGCAGCAACCCGAAGCTCTCCGCCTCCTTCTCGTCGGCGAGGTCGAAGCGGGTGCGGGCGGCGACCTTCAGCACGGTGGCCTGGAGGTCGGCGTTGTCGTCGAGTAAACGCGCGGCGACGGCGGCGCCCTCGACGTGATGGCTGCAGTGCCCGGCCTTCATGTGCCACAGCTCGTGTCCGAGGATCACCAACTGGTGGTCGGGGGCGGTGCGTTCCTCGATGACCACGAGGTCCTGGTCGGCCATGTCGAGCCACAGCCCGCTGGCCGTACCGACCGGGAAGGCGGCCGTACGGAAGTGGACGGGGCGGCCGCGGCGTCTGCTCATCCCGTCGCACAGCGCGCTGTAGAGGTCGGCGGGGCGCGCCGGCGCGGGCAGGGTCAGCTCCGCGACCAGCTCGCCGCACAGACGGCGCATTTCCTTACCGATGCCCACAGATTCTCTCCCCGATCACGACTCGGGCCGCTTGACGCTCTCCAGGAGCATGTCCAGCCACTCGGCGACCTTGTCGCGGTGCTGGTCGGTGGGCAGTTGGGCGGCCCGCCAGGCGATCCCCCGCACGCCGTGGTCCTGGAGCAGCCGTTCCAGCGGGTCGTCCGCCGCCGCTGCCGCCTCCCGTTCCCGGTCGGCGAGCTTCTGGAGCAGTTCCTGCTCGGTGCGCTGGAGGACGTCCGCGAGCGCCTCGGGGTCCTCGGCCGTGAGGAATCCGGCGTGCACCCGGAAGAAGCGCTGGATGGCGTCGCAGTGCTCCATGGTCGGCCGGCGGTCGCCGTTGATGAGGGCGCCCGCCTGCTGCCGCGACATCCCGGCGCCGTCGGCGATCTCCTGCTGGGTGTACTTGCGCCCGTTGGGTTTCAGCCGTGTGCGGCGCAGCAGGTCCAGGCGTTGCAGGAAACGCGCCTGAACGTCGGGCTCGCCCGCCGGGCGGCCGCGCAGCAGGTCCCTGGCGACGGGCTCGGGGACACCGCTGGCCACGGACAGCCGAGCGGTGTCGAAGACCTCCGCGTGCGGCACGCCCAGCCGGTCGGCCAGTGCGGTGACGCGGGCGATCACGGCCGGCAGGGTGGCCGTCGCCGTGGCGCCCGCAACCTCGTAGCCATCCGTCACCGACAGGTCTCCTACGTCTCTCACGTACTTCATCGCGAGTGGTTCCCGTGAACTTCCCGGAGAGTAGCGGTTGGTTCGAACTCACATCCAGGTCTCGCCACAACTGTGGCCAATTTCAGCCGTCAACCGGCATGAAATGCCACGATAGTTGACATGGAAAGCTTCGGGGCATCAGGATCGGGTCGCCGCGTGAAGGCCGCATAGGCAAGAGGGGTGACCTCCCGATGGCACACCAGGCAGGAGGGCAGCGGTCCGCGTTGCGGTCCGTCCCCGACGATTCCGAGGCCCAGTCGTATCTCCAGGACTACGCCGCCGTCATGGAGGCCGTGCCCTTCCCGTCCGTGGTCGTCGACCGCCGCTGGGACGTCGTCCTGGCCAACAGCGCGTTCGCGTCGCTCTTCCGCGGGGTCACGCCCCATCCGACGGCCATGCCGGGCGACAACTTCCTGAGGTTCGTGCTGTTCCACCCCGATGCCGCGAGCGTGCTCGGGGAGCACGAGTCGCGCTGGTGCCTGCCGATGCTGGCCCACTTCGCCGACACCGTGGAGCGGCACGGCCACGACCACGGGCTGCAGGCCATCCGGCGGGAGATCGCGCAGGACCCGATCATGGAGGCCGCCTACCGGCAGGGGCTGCCGCACTGGGTGCGCGCCGTGGGTGAGGCGGCCGTCGAGCACGACGGGGCGGTGCGTCCGCTGCTGCACCCCGACCCGCGCTGGGGCGCCACCGACTGCCGCATCGTCGCCGAGACGCCCAGGACCCTGCGGGAGCTGGGCTGCACCCGGCTCACCATGGTGCTGCGCGAGCCGCGCCGGCCCGGCGCCTCCCGCCGCCGGTCCCGCGACCGCGGTGCCGCGAGCCATCTGACGGTGGTACCCACCCCCGAGGCCTGACCGGGCACCGTCGGCGTTCAGGTCGCCGACGGCGCCACGGTCGGGCCGGGGGGAGGCGGCGCGCCGGCGGGTGTTCCGGCAGTCCGCGGTGACGCCTCCGGCGACCACGATGGCCGGTCCCGGCCGTCCGCGACGGGACAGTCCCGATTCCGCTCACGCGGCGCGCCGACCGCCCGGTGCCCGCCGGCCGACCACTGCGTGCCGGTCTCTCGGATGACATCCCGAGTGGTGGTGCGCCGCGGTTCGACGGTCCAGCACGTCGCCGACCTGTCGAAGGGCAGGCGCTGGTACGACCTGACGGTCACCTCCGACGCCGGCCCTTCCTACCCGCGGCGCTTCGCGGGTCCCGTCGACAACGGGCGCCCGGGCGTGAGCGACCCGGCGATCATCACGCAGCAGCCGTCAGGGCGCGCCCCAGGTGGCGGGCGCGGCGCTCAGAGCGGCGTGAGGTGTCCCGGCCGTGGTGGCCGGGGCACCGGCGTCTCCGGCTCGGGCGGCAGGGCAGGCCGGCCGACTGACGGGGTCCGGGACAGCTGCACCACGCCCCAGGACGCCAGCAGCGCCCCCGTGACGGCCAGCAGCACGCCCGCCGTCCCGCCCTGGAGCCGTTCCCCCAGCACGCAGATGCCGATCACGGAAGCGGCCAGCGGGTTGCTGAGGGTCACGACGGCGAGCGGGGCGCCGAGCCCGCCCCGGTAGGCGGTCTGCGACAGCAGCAGACCGCCGCTCGCGAACACCGCGACGAGCAGGGCGACTCCCACCACCTGGACGCTGAGCAGCTGGCCCGTGGCGTCCGTCGCGGCCACCGTCACCGTCTGGGTGAGGGCGGAGCCCACCCCGGAGGCGATGCCGGACGCGCCGGCGTGCCGCAGACCGGGCCGGGTCCCGGGCCGGGCGAGCGCGCCGATCAGCACGGCGGCCGATCCCGCGACCGCCACTGCCTCGGTCACGCCGAGCACCTCGTCGGGTGCGGGCCCGGACGCCGTCACGAGCAGCGCGGCCAGGCCGGCCAGCGTGAAGGCGGTGCCCCGCCACTCCACCGCGCTGACCCGGCGCCCCGCGAGCCGGGCCCCCATCGGCACCGCGGCGACCAGCGTCAGCGCCCCCAGCGGCTGCACCACTGTCAGCGGCCCGTACTTCAGGGCGACGACGTGCAGCACCGCGCCCGAGGCGTTCAGCGCCACCGACACCCACCAGGCCGCGCTGCCCAGCAGCCGCAGCACGCCGGAGCCGGAGAGGCGGGCGGCGAGCCGCTCCTGGGCGACGGCCGCGGCCGCGTAGGCGACGGCGGAGAGCAGCGACAGGACGACGGCGAGCGCGGTCGCGCTCATCGGCCGGCCTCCACGAGCTCCGGTTCCGGCGCATCGTCCCGCGCCGGTCGCCGTTCCGTCGTCCTGCGGTGCGCCGCAGCGCCTGCCGCGTCCCGTGCCGCTCGTGGTGCCGGTACGACGGCCCGGGCGGCCGTTGCGGCGCCTCGCACGGCCGGCCGGACCAGCGTGAGCGCCCCGGCGAGCAGCGCGGCCGCGACGAGCGCGTCGAGCCAGTAGTGGTTCGCGGTGCCCACGATCACAAGGAGGGTCAGCAGCGGGTGCAGCAGCCACAGCGGGCGCAGCCGCGACCGGGTCGCCGCGATCAGGCCGACCGCCACCATCAGCGCCCAGCCGAAGTGCAGCGAGGGCATCGCCGCGAACTGGTTGGCCAGCTGGTCGGTCTCCGGGGAGCCGTACACGGACGGTCCGTACACCTGAGCGGTGTCCACCAGCCCCGTGTCCGCGAGCATCCGTGGCGGTGCGAGCGGGAACGTCAGGTGCAGCACCAGCGCGGCGGCGGTGAGCGCCGCGAGTACCCGCCGGGCCCAGACGTAGTGGCCGGGGCGCCGCAGGTACAGCCAGACCAGGAAGGCGGCCGTCGCCGGGAAGTGGACGGTGGCGTAGTAGGTGTTCGCCGCCCGCACCAGCGTGTCGCCGTGCAGCAGCAGGGACTGCGCCCAGCCCTCGCCCGGAAGGCGGACGGCCCGTTCCAGGTCCCACACGCGGTGTGCGTTGCGGAAGGCGACGTCGGTGTGGTCGGACGCGAGCAGCCGGCCGGACTTGTAGACGAGGAAGAGCCCTGCGACCAGCAGGAACTCGCGGACGAGAGGCGGCCGCGCTATGGCGGAGTCGTCCTCGGCAGGCTCGGTGCGGGCATTCATCCCCCGGCCCCTTCACTGACGGTGGTGCTGAAGGCTCATCGATACGGTGGCGTACCGGTACGTCAGTGTACCGATACGTCTCAGTACCGGTACACTGGCGTATCGATTGCGTACGACACACTGGACCACGGGCCTCGGGCCGCAGGACCGGACGTGACCGGAGCGAGGAGAAGGACCCATGACGTCGCAGGCCGCGGACCGACCGGAGACGGTCGGCGCCTCGCGCCGCTCCAAGCTGACGCGGGAGCGTGAGCAGGAGTTCTTCGACGCGGTGCTCGTACAGATCCGCGAGTGCGGATACGACGCCGTGACCATGGACGGTGTCGCCGCGAGCACGCGGTGCAGCAAGTCCACGCTGTACCGGCAGTGGAAGACCAAGCCCCAGTTCGTGGCGGCGGCGCTGCGCTCCCGGCGCAGGGTGTGCTTCGCGGGGATCGACAGCGGCTCGCTGGCGGAGGACCTGCGGCAGGTCGCGCGGGTGCTGGGGGAGTGGTCCGGCCGGGACCACCGGCTGGTCCAGGCGCTCGGTCACGCGGTCCTGGAGGACCAGGAACTGGCGAAGGCGCTGCGCGAGACGCTCGTCGAGCCGGAGATCGCCGCGGTCGAGAGGATCCTCCGGCGAGGGGTGGAGCGCGGGGAGATCGACGCCGGCCACCGGGCGCTGCCGTACGTGCCCGCGCAGATCTTCGGCGTGCTGCGGGTGCGGCCCATGCTGGAGGGCCGGGACGCCGACCCGGACTTCCTGCTGGAGTTCGTGGAGTCCGCCGTGCTGCCGGTGCTCGGACTCACCTGAAGACCCAGGCCGCGTCGTCCAGGGGATGACGGGACGACCGGCCTGACCGCGCCGCACCGTGGGGACGGGGGCGGCGCGCCCCCGGCCGGGTGGGGTACCTCTGGAGCGGAGGGGTACCCCGCCCGGCCGAACAGGGGGCGTACGTCTCAGACGCTCTGCCCGTTGCCTCCGCCGGGCGACGCCTTGATGCCCTTGGTGATCTCGTCGATCACGGTTGCCTTCTGGTCGGCGTCGATGCCGAAGCGGATCACGACGAGCTGACCGGCGTCGGCGGGCGAGGGGAAGACCAGCGACTCGACCAGACCGTCGGCGCCCTTGCTGGTGACCGCCTTCCAGCGGACCAGATACCCCTTCTGCCCTGCCACGGTCACCGCCTCGGACGCCAGCACCTGGTGCGAGGTGATCTCTCCGTAGCTGTTGCCGCCGTACGACTCCTCGGCGTTCGCCGCGATGTCCGCCTTCGCCACCTGCTCGGGCGTGCTGCCCTTGGTGCCGACCACCTGGGCGGGCGCCGAGTACGCGCCGCCCTTCGTGCACGACTTGGACGTGTCGCCGGGGCACTTGTAGCTCTCGTCGGAGGTCATCTGCGCGCCCACGCGGAAGGACTGACCGGTCCAGCCCTCCGGCACGGGCATGCTGATCCCGTTCACCGGGTCGGACAGCGTGCCGCCGCCCTCGACCTCCGGGGCCTCCGGCTCGCGGGGGCCGGGCGATTCGTCTCCGGAGCCGCCGGAACCCCCGGATCCGCCCGATTCCCCGAACGGTCCGCCGTCGTCCTCGCCGCCGGAACCGCCGTCCTGCCCCTGCTGCTGCGCACCGGCGCGGCTCGCACCGCCGTCGTCCTTGGTCAGCGCGTACACCCCGATGCCGATGCTGGCGAGGACCGCGGCCGCCGCGGCGACGGCTATCCCGGTCCGCAGGGCACGCCGCCCGCCCGCCGGCCGGACCGGATACCCGGGGTACCCCGGATGCCCCGGATACGCCTGGTGGCCCCCGTGACCCGCGGCTGCGGCACCGCCCGGGTACGCGGGGAACGCCGGCTGGGTCTGCTGGGCGTGCGCGGGCGGCACGGGACCCGCCGGGGGACCCCAGCCCGCGGCCGACCCCGCCGGACGGGTCTGGCCCGTCCATGCCCTGCCGTCCCACCAGCGCTCGGTGGCGGGACCGTCACTTGTCTGCCCGGGGTCGGGGTACCACCCGGGAGGAGTCAGCTGCGTCATGCCCCCACCGTATGAGGCCTCGGTGAAAAGCGGATGAGAGGGATCCCTCCTCCGGTGCGGGAGGGCCGTCTGCGCCACGGCGCGGGACAGGCCACGGACCGACGCACGCTCACTCCAGCACCAGGCGCACCGGGCGCTCCCGGGGGGCCGTCGGCAGCCGCAGCCCGCCGCGCCCCGGTGTCACCGAGCCCAGCACGCTCGGATGCCGGGCTCCCGTGCTCGCCGGGACCGTCCCCGGCAGGCCGTGCGCCGTCAGGAAGCCCAGGACCGCGAACGCGTACGCCTCCTTCGCCTCCGACGGCAGCCCGAGCTCGTCGGAGCGGCGCACCGCCACACCCGGCAGCAGCTCCCCGAGCATCCGCATCAGCGCCGGGTTGCGGGTGCCGCCGCCGGACGCGATCACCTCGGTCGCGCCCACGGTCCGCACGGCGTCGGCGACGGTGCGCGCGGTGAGGTGGGTGAGCGTCGCGATGACGTCCTCGGCGGGCAGCGTGCCCACCCCGGCCAGCGCCTCGCGCAGATAGCCGACGTGGAACAGCTCCTTGCCGGTCGTCTTCGGCGCGGGCAGCGCGTAGTACGGCTCCGCGAGGAGCCGCTCCAGCAGCGCCGGGTGGACCCGGCCACGGGCCGCCAGTGCGCCGTCCAGGTCGCAGGTGAGCCGGCCGCCGCTGAACCCGTGCGCCGCGGCGTCGATCAGCGCACACCCCGGCCCGGTGTCGAAGGCGCTCCCGCCGGGCGCGGTGATATTGGCGATCCCGCCCAGGTTCAGGGCCACCGGCGTGCCCGGACGGCCGCGCAGCCACAGCAGGTCGACCAGGCTGACCAGCGGGGCGCCCTGCCCCCCGGCGGCGATGTCCCGGGGCCGGAAGTCGGCGACGACGGGCAGCCCGGTCGCCTCGGCGATCCACGCGGGCTGCCCGAGCTGCAGGGTGCCGCGCACCCGGCCCTCATCGACCCAGTGGTACACCGTCTGCCCATGCGAGGCCACCAACTCGCAGCGCGCTGCGCACAGTTCCCGGTCGGCGCGGACGGCGGCCGCCGCGAAGGCCTGCCCGATCAGCGTGTCGAGCCTGCACACCTGCGCCATCGCCGTGGTCCCCGGCGGCAGCGCCGCCGCGAGCGCCGCCCGCAGCTCGTCGTCGTAGCGCTCGCTCACCAAGCCGAGCGGCTTCAGCACGAGGCTGTCACCGACGAGGCTCAGCTCGGCCGCCGCCGCGTCGATCGCGTCGTAGGACGTGCCGGACATCAGCCCGATCACCCGCATCCGTTCAACCCGCCTTCCGCGAAGCGCCCTTCGCCGGCAGGGTGGCGAGAGCGAGCACGCTGACCGCGCAGGTGGCCGCCGCGTAGTACGCGGGGATGTCCACGTCGCCGGTCCGTTCGATCGTCTCCGTGATGATGAGCCCCGCGCACCCCGAGAACACCGCATTGGACAGGGCGTAGGCGAGTCCCAGGCCGGTGTGGCGGACGGTGGTGGGGAACATCTCCGACAGCATCGCCGGGCCCGGCCCCGCCATCAGCCCCACCACCGCGCCCGCGCCGACCACGGCCAGGCCCTTGACGGCCCCCGAGGCGCCCGGGTCCTGGAGCAGGTTCAGCAGTGGCACCGACAGGACCACCACCAGCAGCGCACCGGAGAGCATCACGGCCCGCCGGCCCACCCGGTCGCTGAGCAGCCCCGCCGGGATGATCGTCACCGCGAAGCCCAGGTTGGCGAGCACGGTGGCGATCAGCGCCTGCTGGAAGCTCGCGTCGAGGCTGCTCCGGAGGTAGGACGGGAGCACGACCAGGAAGGTGTACCCGGCAGCCGCCCAGCCCATGATCCGCCCGGCGCCCAGCGCGATGGCCCGCACCACCTCACCCGGAGGCGGGCGCCGCGGCTCCCGCTGTGCGCTGAACGCCGGTGTCTCCTCCAGCCGCAGCCTCAGCCACAGCGCGCCCAGCCCCATCGGCAGCGTCAGCAGGAACGGCAGCCGCCAGCCCCAGTCGCCGAGCTGCTGCTCCGTCAGCAGGGTGGCGAGCAGGGCCGCCGCCCCCGCCCCGCCGAGCAGCCCCAGGGCGACGGTGAACGACTGCCACGAGCCGTACAGCCCGCGCCTGCCCGGTGGCGCGAACTCCGTCAGCACCGCCACCGCCCCACCGAACTCGCCGCCGGCCGACAGCCCCTGGAGCAACCTCAGGAAGGTCAGCAGCCAGGGTGCCAGTGCCCCCACCGTCTCGTACGTCGGCAGCGCCCCGATCAGCGTGGTCGCCCCCGTCATCAGCACGATCACCAGGATCAGCACCGGCCGCCGGCCGATCCGGTCGCCCAGCCGCCCGAACAGGGCCGCGCCCACGGGCCGGAAGAAGAACGCCAGGGCGAAGGAGGCGTACGTCTTCACCAGCGCCTCCGCCTCGCTGCCACCCTCGGGGGTGAAGAAGCGTGCGGCGATGACGGTGGCGAAGTAGCCGTAGACACCGAACTCGTACCACTCGATGAGGTTGCCCACCGAGCCCGCGACCAGCGCCCGGCGGGACCGCTCCGGCCGGGTGCCGGTCACCTTCGCGGGCGCGCTCATCGCGTCCCTCCCGTCCAGCCACCGCTGTCGAGCCGACAAGGGAAAACTGGCGTCGGATCACGGGTCGTTGACTGTCAACAACTTTCACGAGGACGTCACCCATGGCTACCACACTCCCCCGACCATCCACCGCCGGACCTGCCGTGGGGCTACGCTCGCCCTGTAGGTCGTTCGGGCGACTCGGGGAGGTAGCGGGATGACGGTGGTACCGCCGGCGGCGGGCGCCTCGGCTTCCCTGTGGGAACGGGACGAGGAGATCGCCGGGGTGGTCGAGGCACTCGACGCCCTGTGCGCGGACCGCTCGTCGTCGGGCGGCCTGCTGGTGTTCCGCGGAGAGGCGGGTCTGGGCAAGACCGCGCTGCTCGCCGAGACCCGCCGCCGGGCCGAGGAACGCGGCTGCACGGTGTGGTCGGCACGCGGCGGCGAGACCCTGCGCTCCGTCCCGTTCAACGTCGTACGCCAGCTGCTGCAGCCCGCCCTCGTCTCGCTGCTCCCCGAGGAGGCCCGGGAGTACCTCGGCGACTGGTACGACGTCGCCGGACCCGCCCTCGGCATCGCGGACCCCGGCGGGCGGCGGGCCGACCCGCAGGGCGTGTGCGACGGCCTCGTCGTCGCCGTGCGCCGGCTGGCCAAGCGGGACTGGCCGCTGGTGCTGCTGATCGACGACGCGCACTGGGCCGACCAGGAGACCCTGCACTGGCTCGCCGCCTTCGCGGAGCGGCTGCACGACCTGTCCGTGCTGGTCGTCGTGGCCCGCAGGCCCGGCGAGGTGACCGGGCAGAGCGCCCGCCACCTCGACGCCGTCGCCGCCGCCGCGGGCCGCCCGGAGACCACGCTGAGCGCCCTCACCCCGGACGCCACCGCCGGGCTCACCCGCGCCACCGTCGGCCCGCACGCCGACGCGCCGTTCTGCCGCGAGGTCTGGGCCGTCACCGGCGGCAACCCCTACGAGACCGTCGAACTCCTCGCCAAGGTGCAGGACACCGAACTGGAGCCGACCGAGCCCTCGGCCGGGGAACTGCGCGCACTGAACCGCTCGGCACGCGGCGGCGGACTCGTCGCCCGCCTGGAGGGACTCGGCATCGACGCGACCCGGTTCGCCTGGGCGGCAGCCATACTCGGCACCGGGATATCCGTCGCCCTGGTCGCCCGGCTCACCACCATGCGCCCCGAACAAGCCGCGCGGTGCGCCGAGTTGCTCTGCTCGGCCCGGATCCTCACCGCCCCGGACCCGGCGGGCGCGCAGGCCGACGACGGCGACCTGGAGTTCGTCCACCCGCTGATCGCCACCGCCGTCTACAACTCCATCCCCGACGCCCTGCGCACCGCCATGCACGGCATCGCCGCGCAGATCGTCACCGACTCCGGCCGCGGTGCAGCGGCCGCCTCCCGGCATCTGCTCCAGGTCCACCCGGACGACGACACCGAACTCGTCGACCAGCTGCGCGAGGCCGCCCGCGAGCACCTCGCCGTCGGCGCCCCCGACGCCGCCCGCCGCTGCCTCGAACGCGCCCTGCAGGAACCGCCCCGGCCCGACGTGCACGCCCGAGTGCTCTACGAACTCGGCTGCGCCACCCTGCTCACCGCGCCCGCCCGGACCATCGGCCATCTCCGGACCGCGCTCGCCCTGCCCGGCCTCGACGGCCCCGCCCGCGTCGACGCGGTCTTCCGACTCTCCCAGGCCCTGCTCCACAACGACCAGCTGGAGCAGGCCGTCCGTACGGTCGAGGCCGAGGCCGCCCGGCACGAGGAGGGACCAGCCCGGCTGCGGCTGCGGGCCGTGCAGTACATGTGGGAGGGCATCCACGCCGGTGAGGCGCAGACCCCGGGACGCTCCGAGAGGCTCGCCGAACTCGCCGGCACCTGCACCGGCCGCGACAACTCCGAGCGGGCGCTGCTCATCCTGCGTGCCTTCGACGCCATGACCCACGGCGAGAACGCCGAGGAGGTCGTGGAGCTGTGCGACCGCGCCCTCGTCAACGGCCGGCTCGCCCCCGGGCTCGGCTGGACCGACACCGAGTGGGGTGTCGAACTGCTCATGATGCTCGGCAGCTCCTACGCCTACGCCGACCGCCTCGACCGTGCGGAGAACCTGTTCGCCGAGGCCCTGCGCACCTACACCACGGCCGGCTGGAGCGGCGGCCATCTCGCCCTCGCCAACGCCTTCCTCGGGCTCGCCTTCCGCAGGCAGGGCCGCCTGAAGGACGCCGAGTCCGTCCTGCGCGAGTCGCTGCGGCTGGCCGAGCGGGTCGGCCGTGGACTGCCGCTGTACTGGTCGGCGACCTGCGGCCTGGTCGACACGCTGCTCGCCCGCGGGCATGTGCAGGAGGCCTGGAGGATCGCCGAGCAGTACGGCTTCACGCCGCCCTACCCGTCCACGATCGTCCTGCCCGACACCCGTTCGGTGCGCGGCCGGCTGCTGCTCGCCGTGGGCCGTACCGAGGACGGCGTCAACGAACTGGAGGCGGCCGAGAAGGCCGCCGCCGTCCGCGGCGGTCACAACCCGGTGCTGGCACCCTCGACCGTCGACCTGGCCGTCGCCCTCGCCGGCCAGGACCCGGCCCGCGCCGGCCGGCTCGCCGCCGACGCCCGCCGCCGGGCCGAGCGGTTCGGCACCGACACCGCCATCGGCGAGGCCCTGCGCTGCGCCGCCCATCTGGAGACCGGCCAGCGCAAGGTGCGCCTCGCCGCGCAGGCGGTCACCTACCTGGAGGCCTCGCCCTGCCAGTACGAACACGCCGCCGCCCGCGTCGAGTACGGCCTCGCGTCCCGCTCCACCGCCGAGCTGGGCCGGGGCCTCACCCTGGCCCGTTCGTGCGGCGCCGACGGACTGGCGCGGCGGGCACGGGAGGCGCTGGCCGAGTTGCAGTCCTAGGGTCCCTCATATGGCGGGCAACTGCCCGGTGACCGCCTTCCGGCAGCGCGCGTGGCTTCGGTTCGTACGCCGCCGCGTGTGCCCGGACAGCCGCCGGGACCCAGGTCCCGGTTGGCCAGCACCAGCACGCCTGGCGAGCCGTCGGCGACCGCGTGCAGCGGCACGTTCACCGCGATGCCGGTGCTCCTGGCGAACCCGCGGAGCCTCTCCTCGGCCGGCCCTGACTCAGCCCTTGGCGAGCAGCACCCACACCTGGCCGTCGGCGAAGTTCAGCGGCTCGCCGCCGGGTGTGGTGAACCGTGTGCCGTCGCCCGGCTCCGGGCGCTTCCAGAGCGCGTCGTACGACTTCCCGTCGCGCAGCACCTGCGCCGTGCCCGCGCCGACGGTCTCGGTGTACGGGGTGTTGCTGCCCCGGGAGTCGAAGTAGCCCGAGGGGCGCATCCGCACGTACTGCACGACGACCGTCGCGGGTGCAGGCGGCTGCCCGTCGGTCGTCGCGGCGGCCGTTCCGTCCAGCGCGACCCGGTAGTGGCCGCGGCTCGCGTCCCAGGTGAAGGTGAAGCGGGCCGCCGGGTACCGGACGGTCCTGGTGGTCTCGGTCCGGCCACCGCCGGGGGCATCGCCGTACGTGAAGCCGGTCGTGAGGGCGGCCTCGCCGGGAGCGGCGGGCAGCAGCCGGTGCGGGCGCAGGTAGAGGTTGTGCGGGGCGGCCCGGCCGCTGTCGCGGGCGTAGGCGCCGGGGGTCCGCCCGGGGGGCTCGGCCCGCAGCGGGGCCCGGTCGACGAGCGGCAGCAGCTTGGTCTGCGCGCCGGAGAAGGCGAGGGTGGGGCGCTCGAACTGGCGCAACAGCTCCAGATCCGACTCACGGGCGCTGCGCACCGGGCCGACCGCCTTCGGCAGGCTGCTCGCGTACACCGCCAGCAAGCGGCTGAGCCCGCCCTCGACCTGCTCGACGTAGACGATGTCGGCCGCGCCGAGACCGGTGTGGGGCCGGGCCTTGGGCGCGTTGTCGACCTTCACGGCCAGCACGGGGCCCGCCCGCTGCGCACTTGGCGTCGGCGACGGCGAGGGCGCGGGTCCCGGCTCCGGCGCCCGCCCGTCGTCGTGCGGCCCGCCGCCGCCCGTGCAGCCCGCCAGGAGCGCGACCGCGGTCCCGGCGCCCACCAGGGCCACCACGGTCGCACGCCGCATGCGCGTTCTTCGTCCCCTGCCCTTGCCCACCGCCGCCACCCGACCAGTTCTGTGCTCTCGATTGTGCGCTTATCCGTTCATCATTGGCCATACCCGATCAGAACTGGCCTCTACTACGAATAAGCCGATCGCGCACGTCGGCTAGCCCGCCCGGCCCAGCGGGCGGACCGCCCCACGGGACGGCGGTTCGGCCCCGCCCCCTCGGGTACCCGGCCCGCACCGCAGTACCGGCAGACGCAGGCGTACGACGGAAGGGAGTGCGGGTGATGAGGGCTGTGACGTGGCAGGGGAAGCGGGACGTGCGGGTGGAGAACGTGCCCGACCCCCGGATCGAGGAGCCGACCGACGCCGTCATCCGCATCACCTCGACCGGGCTGTGCGGTTCCGACCTGCACCTGTACGAGGTGCTCACCCCCTTCATGACGCCGGGCGACATCCTCGGGCACGAGCCCATGGGCATCGTCGAGGAGGTCGGCCCCGGCGTACCGGACCTGGCGGTGGGCGACCGGGTCGTCGTGCCGTTCCAGATCGCGTGCGGAAACTGCTGGATGTGTCTCAACGCGCTGCCCACGCAGTGCGAGACCACCCAGGTGACCGGCGAGGGCATGGGCGCCGCACTGTTCGGCTACACCCGCCTGTACGGCGCGGTGCCGGGCGGACAGGCGGAGTACCTGCGCGTCCCGCAGGCCCAGTTTGGCCCGATCAAGGTGCCCGAGGGGCCGCCGGACGACCGGTTCCTGTACCTGTCCGACGTACTGCCCACCGCCTGGCAGGCGGTCGCGTACGCCGGCATTCCCGAGGGCGGCTCCGTCGCCGTGCTGGGGCTCGGCCCGATCGGTGACATGGCCTGCCGGGTCGCCCAGGTCCGGGGTGCCGGACGGGTGTTCGGCGTCGACCTGGTGCCCGACCGGCTGCGCCGGGCCGAGGCACGCGGCGTGCGGACGTACGACCTGCGGGCCTTCGACAACGAGAAGGAGCTCGTCGCCGCGATCCGCGACGAGACCGACGGGCGCGGCCCCGACGCCGTGATCGACGCGGTGGGCACCGAGGCGCACGGCAGCCTCGCCGCCCGGCTCGCCCAGCAGGCGTCCGCCATGCTGCCCCGCAAGCTCAGCGGCCCGCTCGCCGAGCGCTTCAGCATCGACCGGCTCGCCGCCCTGCACACCGCCATCGAGCTGGTACGCCGCGGCGGCACCCTCTCGCTCGTCGGCGTCTACGGCGGCATGGCCGACCCGCTGCCGATGCTCACCATGTTCGACAAGCAGCTCCAGATCCGGATGGGCCAGGCCAACGTCCGCCGCTGGGCCGACGAGATCCTGCCCTACCTGAGCGACGAGGACCCGCTCGGCGTCGACGACTTCGCCACGCACCGGCTGTCGCTGGACGAGGCGCCCCAGGCGTACGAGATGTTCCAGCACAAGCGGGACGGGGCCGTGAAGATCGTGATGCGGCCCTGAGTCCCGGGCCCGCGACCCGGCCGCGCCCCGGGTGCCTCACGCCTGCGGCGCGAAGATCTCCGCGAGGTCGTAGCGCACCGGCTCCTCCAGCTGCGCGTACGTGCAGCTCTCCGGCGTCCGGTCCGGCCGCCAGCGGCGGAAGCGGGCCGTGTGACGGAACCGCGCGCCGTTCTCCATGTGGTCGTACGCCACCTCGCACACCCGCTCCGGCCTGAGCGGCACCCAGGAGAGGTCCTTCTTGCCCGACCAGCGGCTCGGAGCCCCCGGCAGCCGGGCCGTCTCGTGCGCCGCCTCCTCGGCCCAGGCCGCCCACGGATGGCCCGTCACCTCGTCCAGGCGCAGCGGCTCCAGCTCCTCGATCAGCTCGGCGCGCCGCGCCATGGAGAAGGCTGCGGACACCCCGACGTGCTGGAGGGCGCCCTTGTCGTCGTACAGACCGAGCAGCAGCGAGCCGACCACGGGCCCGCTCTTGTGCAGCCGGTAGCCGGCCACGACGACGTCCGCCGTCCGCTCGTGCTTGACCTTGAACATCGCCCGCTCGTCCTGGAGATAGCGCAGCGTCAGCGGCTTGGCGACCACACCGTCCAGGCCCGCACCCTCGTACTGCTCGAACCACTGCCGCGCCACGTCGATGTCGGTCGTCGCCGGCGCCACGTGGACCGGGGCGGTCACCCCGGACAGCGCCATCACCAGCAGCGCGCGGCGATCGGCGAGCGGCACGTCCGTCAGCGACCGGTCGGCCAGCGCCAGCAGGTCGAAGGCGACGAAGGAGGCCGGCGTGCGCTCGGCCAGCGTCCGCACCCGCGAGGCGGCCGGGTGGATCCGCTCGGTGAGCGCGTCGAAGTCCAGCCGTCCCTCCCGGGCGATCACGATCTCCCCGTCCAGCACACAGCGCTCCGGCAGCCGCTCCGTGAGCGCCTCCACCAGCTCCGGGAAATACCTCGTCAGCGGCTTGGTGGTACGGCTGCCGATCTCCACCTCGGCGCCGTCGCGGAACACGATCGCCCGGAAGCCGTCCCACTTCGCCTCGTAGTGCATGCCCGGCGGGATCCTCGCCACGGACTTGGCGAGCATCGGCTTGACGGGCGGCATCACCGGCAGGTCCATGTTCCGACTCTAGGCGGACTCCGGATCCGCCGCCGTGCCGGGCGGACGCCCGGGTGCGAGTCGGGTGCGGTGCGCCTACCGTGGCTCGCATGGGTGACGCGGTGGAACTGGAGGCGGGCGGGCGGACCGTACGGCTGTCCAGTCCCGGCAAGGTGTTCTTCCCGGAGCGCGGGTTCACCAAGCTGGACCTCGCCCGGTACTACATCGCGGTGGGCCCCGGCATCCTGCGCGCCCTGCGCGACCGGCCCACCACCCTGGAGCGCTACCCCGAGGGCGTGACCGGCGAGTCCTTCTTCCAGAAGCGGGCCCCCAAGAACATGCCCGACTGGATCCCCACCGCCCACATCACCTTCCCCAGCGGCCGCAGCGCCGACGAGATGTGCCCCACCGAGGAGGCCGCCGTGCTGTGGGCCGCCCAGTACGGCACGCTCACCTTCCACCCGTGGCCGGTGCGCCGCGAGGACGTCGACAGCCCCGACGAGCTCCGCATCGACCTCGATCCGCAGCCCGGCACCGACTACGACGACGCGGTCCGCGCCGCCCACGAACTGCGCGCCGTCCTCGACGAGTTCGGCGGCCTGCGCGGCTTCCCCAAGACGTCCGGCGGCCGTGGCCTGCACGTCTTCGTGCCCATCGAGCCCCGCTGGACCTTCACCCAGGTCCGCCGCGCCGCCATCGCCGTCGGCCGCGAGATGGAACGCAGGATGCCCGAGCACGTCACGATCAAGTGGTGGAAGGAGGAGCGGGGCGAGAAGATCTTCATCGACTACAACCAGACCGCGCGCGACCGCACGATCGCCTCCGCCTACTCCGTACGGCCCCGCCCGCACGCCCCCGTCTCGGCGCCCCTGCGCTGGGAGGAGGTCGGGGTGGCCCACCCCCAGGACTTCGACCTCGCGACCATGCCCGCGCGCTTCGCCGAACTCGGCGATGTGCACGCCGACATGGACGACCGCCGCTACTCGCTGGACGCGCTGCTGGAACTCGCGAACAAGGACGAGCGCGAGCACGGGCTCGGCGATCTGCCGTACCCGCCCGAGTACCCGAAGATGCCCGGCGAGCCCAAGCGGGTACAGCCGAGCCGCGCGAAGAAGGGCGACCCCACGACGTAGGGCCGCCCCATGACTTCACCGACGGGTCACAGCTCCTTGATCCGGATGTCCCGGTAGGAGACCACGTCCGTCGTGCCGTGCACCTGGAGCCCGATGTAGCCGGAGGCGAACCGCCTCCCGTCCGTGCCCGGGTCGTCCGAGCGGGGCGGGGTGAAGTCCTGACCGCCGATGTTGTCGAACTCGTTGATCAGCTTGCCGTTGCGGTAGACCGAGTAGTGCTGGTCCACCACCCGGATCTCGTAGTCGTTCCATGTGCCCTTCTGGGTGACGCCCGCGCCCGCGAGTCCCACCCGGTCGAAGCCGTAGACCGACCCCGTCTTGTACATGTCGCCGACGGGCGAGTCGAACACCTGCACCTCGTGCCCGTACTTGATGGCGACCCACTCAGGCCGTGACTCCTCCGGGTGCTCATGGACGTACGGGAACCGCACGAACACCCCGGAGTTGGCGTTGCCGGTGCCGGGAGCGTCGTCACGCCACTGGAGCTTCAGCGAGAAGTCGCCGTACTTGCGCTGCGCGAACCACAGCATGCCCAGCCCGGCCCTGGTGGTGCCGCTGGTCATCGACCCGTCGGCGTTCAGCCCGAACGAACCACCGCCCACGTGCTGCCACTTGGCGAAGGAGGCCGCCGTGCCGTCGAACAGCGGGCGGTAGCCCTCCGTCTGGCCGGGCTTGCCGATGCCGGACTGACGGGCGGCCTTGTTGACGGCGTTGTACTCACGCCGGTCGACCACGCCGTCGGTGCGGAGCCCGTCGAGGACCGTCTTCACATGCTTGAGGAACAGCGCGTGGGAGGTCCACTCCTTCTCGTCCTCGATCAGCTCGTTGATCCGGCACCGGTTGCCGGTGAGCCGGTTCGGCACACCCGAGTCGACCGTGCCGACGATCACCGTCTCCCGCTCGTCGTACTCGGGACAGGGCGGCGCGGGCACGCCGCCGGGCACCACCGTGAAGCTCACGGTGCGCGCCGCGGAGGTGTTGCCCGCCTTGTCGGTCGCGCGGTACGCCACGGTGTGCGCGCCCGCCCGGTCCACGATCACGGGCGCGGTGTACGCGAGGTACGGCCCGCCGTCGAGCGAGTACTCGATGCTCGCGACCTCACCGTCGTCGGTGGCGCTGACGGTGACCTCGGCCGTGGCGACGTACGCCCCGTCGGAGTTGCGGGTGCCCTCGACGGTCACCCCCGTCACCGGCGGTGTCGTGTCCTGTGGCGGCGCGGCGACCACCGTGAAGTCGACGCTCTTCTCGGCCGCCACGTTGCCCGCCTTGTCGGTGGCGCGGTAGCGGACGGTGTGGGTGCCGGCCTGGTGCACCATCACGGGCTGGGCGTACGGCTGCCAGGCGCCGGACGCGCCGATCGCGTACTCGATCGTGTTGACGCCGGACCCGGTGTCGGACGCGGAGACGGTGACGGTCGCCATGTCGACATAGCTGCCGTCGGGGTTCCGCTCACCGCTGACCGCCGCCGAGGTCTCCGGCGGCGTCGTGTCGTCCGTCGGCGGTGGCACCACCGTGAACTCGGCGCTCCTCTCGGCGGACACGTTGCCCGCCTTGTCGAAGGCCCGGTAGCGGACCTTGTGGTCGCCGACCTGGTCGACGACGACCGGAGCCGTGTAAGGCAGCCAGGCGCCGGTGTCCCCGACGGCGTACTCGATCCGGTCGACGCCGGAGCCACCGGTCTCGTCGGTCGCGTGCAGCGCCACGCTCGCCGAGCCGACGTACTGGCCCTGCTGGTTCTGCGTGCCGCTGACGTGCGCCGACGCCTGCGGCGCGGTGGTGTCCTCGCCGCTGCCCTCGGTCACGGTCAGGATGCCCTGCATCATGCCGTGGCCCGGGATGGTGCAGTGGTAGAAGTACCGGCCCGGGGTGAGCGTGACCTCGGCGGTGTGCTTGCCGCCCTGGTCGTCGTTGGGGTTGGCGAGGATGTTGAGCTGGACGTCGCTGTTGAACTCCGGGTCGCTGGTCACGAACGTCAGCGTGTGCGGCATGCCGGTGGTGTTGCCGGTCGCCTCACTGTTCTCGAAGACGATCGTGGCCTGCCCCGCCACCGCCGTCGCGGGTGCCGAGGTGTACTTGTCGATGGCGTTGCCGGCCGTCCAGGTGAGGACCTGGGCGGCGGCCGCCCCGGTCTTCCCGCCGGACCGCTCGGGCTGCCCGGTGGCCGTCGCGGCCTGGATCCCGAGCACCATCAGGAGCGCGGCCAGCAGGGCCGCCCACATCCTTCGATGGCCTGTCACTGCTGTGCCCCCCTCGCCAGCTGACCGGCGGCCGGCGTCGGGCCGCCGCCCTGGTACGTCACGCGCCACAGCGCCGACTTGGCGTCCGAGGTGAAGAAGCCACGCCCGTAGTCGAGCACGTACAGCGCGCCGTCCGGACCGAACTTCCAGTCCATCAGGTTCTTGATGCCGTCGTTGCCGATCGGCACGATCTTCTTCAGCGACTCCGAGTGCACCGGCAGTCCGCCGTCACCCAGGGTCTTCGGATCCATCAGCACGGCGTTGCGCGGCTGGTCGGCGTCGTAGAAGTCGCCGACGAACCACTTGCCGTCCCAGTACGCCGGCCACCTGACCTCGCTGCCGGCCGAGACGTCCTCGGACCGGTACACCGGCCCGTTCATCGCGGCCTGCCCGCCGCCCTTGAGCCAGGGCAGCCGGTAGGTCGCCTCCTCCTGCTTGTAGGAGGGCACACCGTTCGCGTCACGCGGGAAGTCCGGGGCGCCACCTTGCGGCGAGTACCAGATGTTGTTCCCGGTGACCGGCGGCAGGTTCACGAGACCGTCGTTGTTCGGGGACTCGTTCTTCGGCTGGTCGCAGTCGTACCAGCCGAGCGGCTGCGACGGATCCGGCAGGTTGCGGTCCCGGTAGGGCTGCTGGTTGCCCATGCAGTACGGCCAGCCCCGGTTGCCCGCCTCGGTGATGGCGGCGAAGGTGTCGTACTTGGCCGGGCCCCAGGTCGTCGAGGGCGCCGAGGCGTCCGGGCCGACCCAGCCGGCGTACAGCACGTCCGTCTTCTTGTCGACGAAGATACGGGCCGGGTTCCTGACCCCCATCACATAGATCTCGCCGCGCGTCTTCCCGCCGCCCTCGTCGGTCTCGTCGCCGGTGAAGAGGTTGCCGTCCGGGAGGGTGTAGGTACCGTCCGGCTCCGGGTGGATGCGCAGGATCTTGCCGTTGAGGTTGTTGGTGTTGCCGGCGGTGCGGCGCGCGTCGGCGAAGGAGACACCCTTGTAGTTCGGCTCCGGGTTGTTGCCGGAGTAACCGCCGCTGAAGCCGCTGGAGTTGTTGTCGCCGGTCGCGATGTACAGGTTGCCCCGGGAGTCCCAGGCCATCCCGCCGCCGGCGTGGCAGCAGCTGTGGATCTGCACCGGCCAGTGCAGCAGCACCTTCTCGCTGTCCAGGTCCAGCTTGTTGGTGGCGAGGTCCAGCGTGAAGCGGGAGACCCGCCGCTCGGCCATCCTGGTGTCGCGGTCGATCTCCGAGTGCGGCGTGTAGTGCAGATACACCCAGCCGTTGTCCTCGAAGCGCGGGTCCAGCTCGATGCCTAGCAACCCCTCCTCGACCTTGACCAGTTCGTCGCCGCCGCCCTTGTTGCCGAAGACGGTGAGGGCTCCGGCCAGGGTGACCTGCCCGGTCTTCGGGTCGTAGACGTGGATCTCGCCCTTGCCCTTGCCGATGTCCGGGTTGTTCCAGTCGGTGACCACCGGCTGGGAGGAGTCGGCGCCGCCGCGGCCGATGTAGAGGACGCGGCCGTCGGGGGCGGTGACCAGACCGTGCGGTTCGCCGATCTGGTCGTTCAGGCCGGGCTGGTTGGCCTTGGTCAGCCGCTCGGCCTTGTAGTTGGCGTTGATCGTCGCCTTGCAGTCGGCCCGCGCGAGCCGGGTGGTCCACAGCAGGGCGCCGCGCAGATGCGCGCGGAAGTCGGTCTCGTCGTACGACGACACCGTGCCGCCCATGCCGGTGTAGAAGGAACGCCCGCCGTCGTAGTCGCGGCACCAGCTGATCGGGTGGTCCCAGCCGTTGGCGCTCGCGCCGGGCCGGTACGTCGACTCGCGCACCCGGGCCACCGTGTGCACCTCGCCGGACGGGTTCTTCACCCAGTTCGGCCACTGGTCGAAGCGCTTCCACTGGACCGGCAGGTCCTTGGTCGCCGGGTGCAGGCGGTCGCCCACCTCGACGGTGGCCCGCTGGACGGCCGCCGGGCTGTTCGGAGCCGGGCGGGCGCCGACGAGGCCGGTGAACCAGTCGGAGTACGGCTCCGCGCGAGCCGCGTCATGGATGCCGACGAAACCGCCGCCCGCCTCCATGTAGGCCTCCAGGCCCGCCTCCTGCTCCGGCTCCAGCACGTCGCCGCCGCCGGTCAGGAACACGACCGCGTTGTAACGGCCCAGCCTGGTGTCGTTGGTGAAGACCGAGGCGTCGTCCGTGGCCTCGGTCCGGAAGCGCTGGTTCGCGGGGCCGGTCAGGCCGATCCGCTCGATCGCCTCGATGCCGGCGTTCACCACCGGGGACTCGTCCCCGGCTGCCGCGGAGCCGTGGAAGACCAGCACGCGGACGTTGGCGCCGCCGGGCGGCGACTTGATGGACATCGTTGTCAGGGACGGGTCCGGGGCCGGGCGCGCACTCGCGGCGGAGCCCGAGAGCAGGCCCGCGGTGACTAATCCGGCGGTCAGGGCGGCCGTCCAGGCCCGCCGTGCGGTGCTCGGCCTTCTCGGCGGCCTTATGAAACGGATGGGTCTGTGGTGCGATGTGGACCGCATGTGGTCATCCACCCCTCGTCGGTCACAGCAACAGCGCCTAGAAGCTAGACCTCTTTGCTCGGTTCGCCAATAGGTATGACCGCGATGGAACGAACTTTGTCCTGGGTGTGGATAAACGCCGCCCGTCCCGCTACCGTCTCGAATCCCGTACCGGAGTGGGGAGTTCGGCATGGACAGACGTGGGTTCAACCGGCGGGTCCTCCTGGGTGGCGCCGCCGTCGGCGGTGCGGCCGTCGCGACATCGTTGTCCCTGGGCGCGGAGGCGACCGGCGCCGGCCGGACGACGGCGCGCACGGCCCCGGCCGGAGGCCAGGTCAGACACATCAAGCTCTACGCGGAGAAGCTCGCCGACGGGCAGCTCGGTTACGGCTTCGAGAAGGGCCGGGCGAGCATCCCGGGGCCCTTGATCGAGCTCAACGAGGGCGACACCCTGCACATCGAGTTCGAGAACACCACGGACGTGACGGCGAGCCTGCACGTGCACGGCCTGGACTACGAAATCACCAGTGACGGCACCAGGATGAACAAGAGCGATGTCGAACCGGGCGCCACCCGCACCTACACCTGGCGCACCCACGCCCCCGGCCGCCGCAAGGACGGCACCTGGCGGGCGGGGAGCGCGGGCTACTGGCACTACCACGACCACGTGGTGGGCACGGAACACGGCACCGGCGGGATCAGGAAGGGCCTCTACGGTCCGGTGATCGTCCGCCGCAAGGGCGACGTCCTGCCGGACCGCACCCACACGGTCGTCTTCAACGACCTGCTCATCAACAACAGGCCGCCACATACCGGGCCCGACTTCGAGGCCACCGTGGGCGATCGTGTCGAGTTCGTCGTGATCACGCACGGCGAGTACTACCACACCTTCCACATGCACGGTCACCGCTGGGCCGACAACCGCACCGGCATGCTGACGGGCCCCGACGACCCCAGCCAGGTCATCGACAACAAGATCGTGGGCCCGGCCGACTCCTTCGGCTTCCAGGTGATCGCGGGGGAGGGGGTGGGCGCCGGCGCGTGGATGTACCACTGCCATGTCCAGAGCCACTCGGACATGGGGATGGTGGGGCTGTTCCTGGTGAAGAAGACGGACGGGACGATTCCCGGGTACGAACCGCACCACCCGCACGACTCCCGCACGGCCGACGGTGCGCGCGCGGAGGGCGCGAAGGACGCCGAGGGCGCGAAGGGTGACGCAGGGGCGGCGGGAGCCGAGGGCGCTCACGGGGCGCACCACCACTGAGCGGGGGCTCACCGGCACGGAAAGGGGGCGCGTACCCGTGGTGAGCGCTCCCTCCCATGCCCTGGCGTGCGGTTATCCTGATCGGCAAACGCCGGTGAGGAGTCCCGAAGTGTCCGAGGCAGTGTCACGTCCCACGCTGGAGGCCGTGGCCGCGCGGGCCGGGGTGTCGCGGGCCACCGTCTCACGGGTCGTCAACGGCGGGGACGGGGTGCGGGAGCCGCTGATCGAGCGGGTCCGGCGGGCCGTCGAGGAACTCGGGTACGTACCCAACCAGGCGGCCCGCAGCCTGGTGACGAAACGCCACGACGCCGTGGCCGTCGTCATCGCCGAGCCGGAGACCCGAGTCTTCGCCGACCCCTACTTCGCGCTCCAACTCCGCGGTATCAGCAAGGAACTGACCGCGCACGACAACCAGCTGGTCCTGCTCCTCACCGAGGGCCGCGACGACCACGCCCGTGTCGGCCGCTATCTCGCGGGCGGACACGTCGACGGGGCACTGGTGTTCTCCCTGCACCTCGACGACGCCCTGCCCGCCCTGATCCGGCGCGCCGGCGTCCCGACCGTGTTCGGCGGCCGGCCGGACTGGAGCGACGGCGAGGACGGTGCCGTGTACGTCGACAGCGACAACCGGGGCGGCGCCCGCGAGGCCGTACGGCATCTCGTGGCCCTCGGCCGCCGGCGCGTCGCACACATCGCCGGGGCCCTGGACCAGACCTCGGCGGTGGACCGGCTCGACGGCTTCCGGGACGTGTTGCCGGACGCCGACCCGCGGCTGGTCGCCGAGGGTGACTTCACCCCGGCCGGGGGTGAGCGGGCCATGCGTGAACTCCTCGGCCGCTGTCCCGACCTGGACGCCGTGTTCGCCGGCAACGACCTCATGGCGTCCGGCGCCCTGCGCGTACTGCGGGAGGCCGGGCGGCGGGTGCCGGACGACGTGGCCGTGGTCGGCTTCGACGACATGCTGCCGATCGCCGAGCAGACCGACCCGCCGCTCACGACGGTCCGTCAGGACATAGAGGAGATGGGCCGTCTGATGGCCCGGCTCCTCCTCGGCCGCCTGCGCACGGGGCGGGGCGAGTCGGAGGCGGACCCGGAGCCCGGTGTCGTCCTGTCGACGACCCTCGTACGCCGCACCTCCGCGTAGCGGGCGGGGCGGGGCTCCGGCGGGCTGCGGGGGAGGCCGGAGGCCGGCAGGCATGTGGACAGGTCCCCGGGCGCGGGGGCTCAGCTCTGCGGCGCGGCGCTCCTGAGCACCGCGAAACGGGCGCCGTTCGGGTCGGTCAGTTCGGCGACGCGGCCGACGTCGGGCAGGTCCCTGGGCTCCACCCGGACCGTGCCGCCCAGCTCGCGCGCCCGGCCCACCGCGGCGTCCGTGTCCGTGACCTCGAAGTAGGGCAGCCAGCAGGCGGTGTCCTCCGACGGGTCGTCGGGCAGCGGGACCAGGCCGCCGAACATGGTGTCCTCGTCCTCCCCGGCCGGATTGACGCAGGTGTACGAGGCTCCTGGGAAGCTGACCGCCGGCGTCTCCCAGCCGAGCAGCGTGTGGTAATAGCCGGCGGCCGCCGCGATGTCCGGCGTGTACAGCTCCAGCCAGCACAGCGCGCCGGGCTCGTTCAGCACGTCCACGCCTTCGGTCCTGCCCGGCTGCCAGATGCCGAACGGCACACTCTGCTGGTCGGAAAGGATCGCCATGTGTCCCTCGCCCATCACGTCCACGGGCTCCACCAGCACCCGCCCGCGCGTCTGCCGGGCCGCCTCGGCGGTGGCATGCGCGTCCGGGCTGTGGAAGTACACCGTCCACGACGGCGGACCCTCTTCGCCGGTGGTCCGCATCCCGCCCGCCACGGTCCTGCCGTCCAGCTGGAAGAAGCCGTAGCCCCGGCCCCGGGCCCCGCCGACCGGAACTGCCAGCCGAACAGACCGCCGTAGAAGTGGATGGCGCCGTCGATGTCGGAGGTCGAGACGTCGATCCAGATCGGAGCGCCGTGGACGAAGCGCGTGGTGAGCATCGCTGCCTCCCCAGAAGAGCCCGCCGCCGTCACTGCCGAGTCTTGCACCGCCCACCGGCGGTCGCGTGCCGGACCGCGCCCGCCGAACGCGCTCGTGACGGCCACCGTCGGTGACGAGCGGGATCTTCGGCGTTCGCCGCCACTCCCGCGCGCCGTCGTGCGCCGCGCCCGGCCGCGCGGGCATCATCGGGTCGGCCGGCGGGCCCCGGGCGTGGCGTTGAGCGCGCGTTGATCGAACGTTTTTCGCCCTTCGGCACGCTCTGAGCCATGCACTTCGAAACCAGCACCCCCGCGAACACCGCCTGGCAGGCCGAGGCCCTGTGCGCACAGACCGGGGCGGACTTCTTCTTTCCCGAGCCGGGCAGCTCGGTTCGTGAGGCGAAGCGCATCTGCGGCCTGTGCGAGATGCGCACCGCCTGCCTCGACCACGCCCTGGCGAACGACGAGCGCTTCGGCGTCTGGGGCGGCCTGTCCGAGAAGGAACGCCTCCAGCTCCGCCGTACCGCCTACTGACCGGCGGCATGGCCCCGAGGCCGCGCGGAGCCCCGCCGGGGCTCGGCACCGCGGGGGCTGCCGGTCGGCGACCCGGCAACCCCCGCCCGGGGTGGGTCAGGCCGCCCCGCGCGCCGCCATCCGCGCCTTGCGCGCCGCCAGCTTCTCGTCGAACTTCAGCGCCTCCGCGTCCAGCCCGTTCATGAACAGTCCGAGCTCCTCCTGGGCCTTGAGGCCCTCGGGGCCGAGCCCGTCGATCTCCAGGATCCGCAGGAAGCGCAGCACGGGCTGGAGCACGTCGTCGTGGTGGATGCGCAGGTTGTAGACCTCGCCGATGGCCATCTGCGCGGCGGCCCGCTCGAAGCCGGGCATACCGTGGCCGGGCATGCGGAAGTTGACGACGACGTCCCGCACCGCCTGCATGGTCAGGTCGGGCGCGAGTTCGAAGGCCGCCTTCAGCAGGTTCCGGTAGAAGACCATGTGCAGGTTCTCGTCCGTCGCGATCCGCGCCAGCATCCGGTCGCAGACCGGGTCACCCGACTGGTGGCCGGTGTTGCGGTGCGAGATACGGGTCGCGAGCTCCTGGAAGGCGACATAGGCGACCGAGTGCAGCATCGAGTGCCGGTTGTCCGACTCGAAGCCCTCACTCATGTGCGACATCCGGAACTGCTCCAGCTTGTCCGGGTCCACCGCGCGCGAGGTCAGCAGGTAGTCCCGCATCACGATGCCGTGCCGGCCCTCCTCGGCGGTCCAGCGGTGCACCCAGGTGCCCCAGGCGCCGTCGCGGCCGAAGAGGGAGGCGATCTCGTGGTGGTAGCTGGGCAGGTTGTCCTCGGTCAGCAGATTGACGATCAGCGCGATCCGGCCGATCTCGGTGACCTTGGACTGGTCCTTCTGCCAGGCCTCGCCGTCCTCGAAGAGGCCCGGGAAGTTCCGCCCGTCGGTCCACGGCACGTACTCGTGCGGCATCCAGTCCTTGGCCACCTTCAGGTGGCGGTTCAGTTCCTTCTCGACCACTTCCTCCAGGGCGTACAGCAGCCGGGCGTCGGTCCAGACGGAAGGGCTGCCGAGGTGCGGAGAGGTGATCGTCACGGGTACTCCAGGGGGACGTGGGACAAAGAGAGTCGGACCGGCGAGCGGCGCGCCGGAACCTACGGGATCGTAGGCTACGAATCCGTAGGTTACGAAGACGTAGGTTAAGCGCGCTGTAAAGACCCCTGTTCAGGCCCACTAGGCATACAGCTCCCGGAGCCGCACCGAGAGGCATGTCACACAGCCTTCGAGCTTTTCGAACTCGCTGATGTCCACGACGACCGGCGTGTAGCCGAGGTCCGTGAACAGCTCCGCGGTCTTCGGGGCGCTGGCGGCCATGAGCAGCTCGTCGCCGCCGAGCAGCACCACATGGGAGCCGGAGGCCTCCGGCACGTGCAGGAAACGCCCGAACAGGGACGGCGCGTCCATCAGCGGGATGTGCCCGATCACGGTCCCGTCGGGCAGGGCCGTGACGGCGGACTTCAGATGCAGCACCTTGCTGACCGGCACGGCGACCACACGTGCCCCCAGCGGTTCGAAGGCCGCCCGCAGTTGCCGCAGGCCGGCGGCGTTGGTGCGCCCGCCCCGGCCGACGTAGACCGTGTCGCCGATCTTCAGCACGTCACCGCCGTCGAGCGTGCCGGGCTCCCAGATCCAGTTCACCGAGCAGCCCAGACGGGCGACGACCTCCTCGACGCCCGCGGTCTCGTCCCGCCGGGACTCGGCGCCGGAGCGCGCGATCAGGGCGACGTTCTTGTACATGACCACCGTGTCCTCGACGAACACGGCATCCGGGCAGTCGTCGGCCGGTTCGACCTCGACGGTCTCCCAGCCGTGCGTGCGCAGCGCCTCCGCGTACGCCTCCCACTGCCGGTCCGCGAGCTCGGCATCGGCCTTCTCCCGCTGGATGTGCGTCACCAGGCCATCGGTGAGGCGCGGGCCGGGGCGACGGATCAGGGCCTTCTTGCTGGGCACGTGCGGTCTCCGTATCGGATGGGGCGGTCCTGCCGTCCGGTTACCCGGGTGTGGCCGAAACCTGTCGGACCGGGCGACATCATGCAGCGACATTGTCGGAGACGACAGCCCCGTAGTCCCGCACCTACGCCGCCACCCCGCGCGAGTACGCACCGGTGACGCACCCGCCGCAGCCCGGCAGACCGGTCACGGCGCGCGGCCGGCGGCTCGTTCGGCCGGCGCCGCGACTCGGCCGTGACCCCGCCGAACACGGCGGACGACGTCCCCGCATCCCGAAAGGCCGGTGAACACGGTCAGCCGGCCTTTCGGGATGCGGGGGACCCGCTCGTGCGCCCGAAGTCAGGCGGGATACCCGACAGCCTCCGGTGTGGTTTCCCTGAGTCCTCCGTCCAGCAGCAGCCACCGCGTGATCCCGATCGACTCCAGGAACGGCAGGTCGTGGCTGGCCACGATCAGCGCCCCCTCGTACGACTCCAGGGCCGTCGTGAGCTGCCGCACGCTCGCGATGTCCAGGTTGTTCGTCGGCTCGTCCAGCATCAGCAGCTGCGGAGCGGGCTCCGCGAGCATCAGCGCGGCCAGGGTCGCGCGGAAACGCTCGCCGCCGGACAGCGTGGCCGCCTGCTGGTCGGCACGGGCGCCCCGGAAGAGGAAGCGGGCCAGCTGCGCCCGGATCCGGTTGTCGGTGGCGCCCGGCGCGAACCGGGCGACGTTCTGGGCGACCGTCAGCCCGCCGTCGAGGACGTCCAGCCGCTGCGGCAGGAGGCGCAGCGGCACATGCGCCGTGGCCTCGCCGGACACCGGCGCCAGTTCTCCGGCGACGGTGCGCAGCAGCGTGGTCTTGCCCGCGCCGTTGCGCCCGACCAGCGCGATCCGCTCGGGGCCGTACAGGTCGAAGCCGCCGTCGACACTCGCGCCGTACGCGAGCCGAAGGTCCCGCAGGGTGAGCACGCTCCGGCCCTGCGGCACGGCCGTGTACGGCAGGTCGACGCGGATCTCGTCGTCGTCCCGCACGGCGTCCGCGGCCTCGTCGAGCCGCTCCCTGGCCTCGGCGAGCTTCTCCTCGTGCATGATGCGGTGCTTGCCCGCCGAGACCTCCGCCGCCCGCTTGCGCGCCCCCATGACGATCTTCGGCTCGCGTTTCTGCTCGAACATCTTCTGGCCGTACCGCTTGCGGCGGGCGAGCTTGACCTGGGCGTCGGCCAGTTCGCGCTTCTGCTTGCGGAAGTCCGCCTCGGCGACCCGCACCATCCGCTCGGCCGCCTCCTGCTCGATCCGCAGGGCCTCCTGGTACGCCGAGAAGTTCCCGCCGTACCAGGTGATCTCCCCGGAGCGCAGATCGGCGATCTGGTCGACCAGTTCGAGCAGTTCGCGGTCGTGGCTGACCACCACCATGACGCCCGGCCAGGACGCGACGGCCGCGTACAGCCGTCTGCGCGCGTACAGGTCGAGGTTGTTGGTGGGCTCGTCCAGCAGCAGCACGTCCGGCCGGCGCAGCAGCAGCGCGGCCAGCCGCAGCAGGACGGACTCGCCGCCGGAGATCTCACCGACGGTGCGGTCCAGCTCGACATGGCCGAGGCCGAGTTCGCCGAGGGTGGCCAGGGCGCGCTCCTCGACGTCCCAGTCGTCGCCGAGGGCCTCGAAGTGCTCCTCGGCCGCGTCACCGGCCTCGATGGCGTGCAGGGCGGCGCGCCGGGCGGCGATGCCGAGGGCCTCGTCGACGCGCAGGGCGGTGTCCAGGGTGACGTTCTGCGGGAGGTGGCCCACCTCGCCCGCGACGCGGACCGCGCCGTCGGCCGGGGTGAGGTCGCCGGCGATCAGTTTCAGCAGGGTCGACTTTCCCGACCCGTTGACGCCGACGAGCCCGGTGCGGCCGGGGCCGAAGGAGGCGTCGAGGCCGTCGAGGACGCCGGTGCCGTCGGGCCAGGCGAAGGAGAGGGACGTACAGGTGATCGAAGTATGCATGCGGGCCTCGCGGTTGCTTGATCCGTTCAGGGGCAACGCGTGTCGAGACACCGGAAGGCGGCGACCACCGCTCGGGCCGTGGCTGGGCCCAGGGGTGTGGGGAACGGGAGAAGCCCTGCTCCGCAAGGACGGCTCGAACGCCGAGGTCGCACGCGGCGTGCACACCGGGCAGGTGTGACGCGGTGTCTCAGGACCTCAGAGGAGCAACGTCCTTCTCCAATCGGCGGCAACAGGACCGTTCAAAAAGCTACGAGGGGCGCCGGTGCCTGTCAACGGATTAACGCGCGTCCGCTTCCAGGGCTCACCGGCACATCGAGGGGGAGCGGGTCAGCAGGCGTCCCGCATCAGCTCCGCCAGGTCGTGGTCGAGGTCGAGGTAGGCGTGCTCCAGGCCTTCGGGCACCAGCGTGCGTGTCGCCTGCAGGAACTGGCGCAGTTCGCCCGAGCGGACGTGCACGACGGCCGCGCCCTCGGGTGCGTGGAACTCCAGCACCGTCCGGTCGTAGCCGTACGGGCGCACCCGCACGTCGCCGTGGCCCACGGGCCCGTGCATCCCGGCGGCGAGAAGCTCGCGGGAGAAGGTCCAGCAGACCTCCTCGCCCTCCAGCGTGGCCTGTGCCGGGAAGGTCATCCGGATCGCGAACGGATCCGTCAGGTCATAGGTCAGCGTCGCCGGGATGTTCGGCATCCGCGGCGCGGCGGCGACGAGGCGCGCCTCGACTGACTGCTCGATGACGGTGGACATCGCCTTGCTCCCTTGTGACGGCCGGACGGACGACCGGCGACGCGGCCGGGCATGGGGTGAGACGACGGAATCCGCGCGTCCGTGCACCCGCGCGGAGTGATGTCCGTCACCGTGCTCCGAATCCAGGGGGAGCCGGGTCGCCCGTCTGGAGAGCTGACCGCGCCCTGTTTGTCGTATTCACCCACGATGGGGGTACTCGTTCGCCCGACGTCGAGAGGAAGTGAGCGGACATGCCAAGCGGTTCGAGCCCCAAACGAGAACGGCAGTACGAGCACATCAAGAAGAGTGCTCAGGACCGCGGTGAGAGCACGGGGCGCGCCAAGGAGATCGCGGCCCGCACGGTGAACAAGGAACGCGCACGGTCCGGCGAGTCGAAGACGGCAAGCCGTACGTCCATCCAGGACATGTCGTCCGGCAAGCGGGGCGGCCAGAGGTCCGGCAAGGGCTCTCGGGGCCCGACCTACGACCAGCTGTACGCGGAGGCCAAGCGGCGCAACATCCACGGTCGTTCGGACATGAACAAGCAGCAGCTGCAGCGCGCGCTCGACAAGTGACCCGGCCCCGGGCGGCCCGGTCCGCGGGCTGCCCGGCCCCGTACCCTCGTCCTCACCATGACGACGACCGTGCGCATCCCCCCAGGCTGGCCCACCACCGAGGAACGGGCCCGCGCCGTCCAGGACGAGTTGCGCCGCCAGGTGGTGCTCGACGAACCCGGGCCACCGCCCGGCACGGGCCACGTCACCGGCGTCGACGTCGCCTACGACGACGAGCGTGACGTGGTGGCCGCCGCGGCCGTCGTGCTGGACGCTGCCACCCTCGGCGTCGTCGCCGAGACCACCGCAGTCGGGCGGATCTCCTTCCCGTACGTGCCCGGACTGCTCGCCTTCCGCGAGATCCCCACCGTCCTGGCCGCCCTCGACGCCCTGCCCTGCCCGCCCGGCCTGGTGGTCTGCGACGGCTACGGGCTGGCCCACCCGCGCCGCTTCGGGCTCGCCAGCCACCTCGGCGTCCTCGCCGGCCTCCCCACGATCGGCGTCGCGAAGAACCCGTTCACCTTCACCTGTGCCGACCCGGCACCCGCGCGCGGGTCGTCGTCCCCGCTCCTGGCCGGCGCGGAGGAGGTGGGCCGCGCCCTGCGCACCCAGGAGGGCGTCAAGCCGGTCTACGTGTCCGTCGGGCACCGCGTCGACCTGGACACGGCCTGCGCCCACGTCCTGCGCCTCAGCACGCGGTACCGCCTGCCGGAGTCCACCCGCCTCGCCGACTCCCTGTGCCGCCGCGCGCTGCGTGAGGCGACCGCGGACTGAGTCCGCGTCGTACGTGAGTACGTGGCCGCCCGGAGTCCGGCAGGCTCTGAGTACACGTACGGATGCCGGCGCGCCGTCAGGATCGGCAGGCTGGCCCCATGACGACGCACCGTGCCCCCGAGCCCCTCGCCCACCGCGGCCGCCCTGTCGAGCGCGCCGTGACATCGGCCCTGATCCTCGCCGTACTGGCCGGCCTCGCCTGGCTCGGCGGAATGATCTACACGCTGGCACAGTGGTCGCTGTAGCCCGCGTCAGGTGCCTGCGGACGGCGCGGGGGGCCTGCGGCTCGCGCCGCCTCCCGGGACCGGCGGCTCGCGCCGTGGCTGCAAAGGGGCGCCTCGCCATCCGGACCGCCGGGACGGCGCCGCCGTCACCGTGACTGCCGAAGCGGTGCCCCGCCATCGGGGCGGCGGAGTCAGCGCCTCGCCACCAGGGCTGCCGAAGCGGCCCTCCCGCCCCCGGGCTGCCGAAGCGGCCCTCCCGCCAGGGTTGCCGAAGCGGCCCTCCCGCCCCCGGGCTGCCGAAGCGGCCCTCCCGCCAGGGTTGCCGAAGCGGCCCTCCCGCCCCCGGGCTGCCGAAGCGGTGCCCCCGCCATCGGGGCGGCGGAGTCAGCGCCTCGCCACCAGGGCTGCCGAAGCGGCCCTCCCGCCCCGGGCTGCCGAAGCGGCGCCCCCGTCGTCGGGATCCCCGTCCCCGCCGCGGCTATCGGCTCGCCGCCACCCGGAACGTGATGCCCGCCGCGCGGAGGCGTTCCAGCAGGGCGTCGCCCATCGCCGTCGCCGTGGTGACCTGGCCGGCGGTCGGTGGCAGGTCGTCGAAGGCCAGGGACAGTGCCCCCTCGGCGAACATCTTCGCCGTCTCGCCGTAACCGGGGTCGCCGCCCGCGACCTCGGTGAACACCTTCCGCCCGCCGCCCTCGCCCACGAAGCGCACGGAGAACCAGCTCTTCGCGCGCTTCTCCGCGCTCGGCCCCTCGCCGGGCTTGAGCCGGGCGGACAGCCAGCGCCTGGCGGGCGGCAGTTGGGCCGCCGTCGCGAGCGCGCCCAGCGCCGCGACCCCGCCCACCGCGACCGGCAGCCGCCGTACGGCGGCGTAGTGCCGGTAGCGGAAGTCGGGGCCGTAGCGCTCGAGCGCCCTGGCCGACCGGCGCACGATCTGCGGGTCGATGGTCGGCAGCGGCAGTGCCCAGGCGCGCACCTCGGGGACGAACCGCGGCGCGGCCGCCGGGGTCGTGGCCCGCCGGCCCACCAGGCGCGGCTCGTGCCGGTGGCGTTCCCGGGCCGCGGCGACCATCTGCCGGGGCCGCGCGAACTGGTTCAGCGCGGAGGCGAACGTTCCGCCCGAGAAGGTGGCGTCCACCGTCACGAACCCGTCCACCGTCAGCGGCACGCCCTCGGGGAGCTGCTGGACGGTGTAGTACACGCCCAGGTCGTGCGGCACCGAGTCGAATCCGGCCGCGTGCACCAGCCGGGCGCCGGTCTCCCGCGCGCGTGCGTCGTGCCGGACGTACGTCAGGTCGACGAACTCGGGCTCACCCGACAGGTCAAGGCAGTCCGTGCCGTTGTCCGCGCAGGCGGCGACGAGTTCCTCGCCGTACGTCACATAGGGGCCCACCGTCGTGGCCACCACCCGCGCCTGCTCGGCGAGCCGGCGCAGCGACGCCGGGTCGGTCACGTCGGCCCGCAGCACCGCGATCTCCGCCCCTTGCGGACACCGCTCCCGCAGTCGCTCGCGCAGCCGGGCCAGTTGCAGTTCGCTCCGGCCTGCGACGGCCCAGCGCAGGTCCTTCGGGGCGTGCTCGGCGAGGTACTCGGCCGTCAGCGTCCCCACGAAACCCGTGGCTCCGAAGAGCACGATGTCGTACGGACGGTCAGCCCTGGACGGCTTGCTCATGACACCCCTCGCTTCCGCAGCCCGCGCCGCTGTCGGTGGCTGAGGCTAGCGTGAGCAGTGCGGAGCCCGAAGACGAGCCCGGAGGTCGACGGTGGCGGTGCCCAGGAACGCCCTGAAGAAGTGGGAGAAAGCGCGCGAGTTCGCGCTCGGCCTGCCCGGTGCCGCCGAGGAGTTCCCCTGGGGCGAGTCCGTCGCCAAGGTCAACAAGAAGGTGTTCGTGTTCCTGGGCGTCAGCGACGGCAGCTGTCCGATGGGCGTCACCGTCAAGCTCAAGGACGGCACCAGCCACGCCCATGCCCTGACCGCCTCCGGCGCCGAGCCCGCAGGCTACGGCCTGGGCAGGTCCGGCTGGGTGCGGATCCCGGTGGAGCCGAAGGACGCCCCGGCCGCGGAGCTCCTGTGCGACTGGGTGGAGGAGAGCTACCGCGTCGTCGCCCCCGAGCGGCTGATAGCGCAGCTGGACACACGCTGACGCCGCACCGGCGTGGTGGTGCCGCCGAACGCCTGGCACCCTATGTCTAAGCGCTTGCTCGTTCAGGCCTTGTGCCCACTGGAACACGTTCTTACCATCACCGGTGTTACATCGGTTGTGTCACAGCGACAGGGGGCTGGATGACCTCGGCAACGACGCCGGCGGCGACGCCGCCACCGCACGGCCCGCTCACCGGCGTGCGCGTGGTCGAGCTGGCCGGAATCGGCCCCGGCCCGTTCGCGGCCATGCTCCTCGCCGACCTCGGCGCCGACGTCGTCCGCGTGGACCGCCCCGGCGGCGCCGGTCTCGCGATCGACCCCGCCTTCGACCTCACCAACCGCAACAAACGCTCGGTGATCGTCGACCTGAAGTCCCCGGACGGCCCCGCCCGCGTCCTGGACCTCGCGGCCCGCGCCGACGTCCTGATCGAGGGCAACCGCCCCGGCGTCGCCGAGCGGCTCGGCGTCGGCCCCGGCGCCTGCCACGCCCGCAACCCCGCGCTGGTCTACGGCCGGATGACCGGCTGGGGCCAGGAAGGCCCCCTCGCCCACCGCGCCGGCCACGACATCGCCTACATCGCGCCGACCGGCACCCTCGGCATGATCGGCCGCCCCGGCGAGGCCCCGGCCGTCCCCGCCAACCTGCTCGGGGACTACGCGGGCGGTTCCCTGTACCTGGTCGTCGGCATCCTGGCCGCACTGCACCACGCCCGCACCACGGGCACCGGCCAGGTCGTCGACGCCGCCATCGTCGACGGCGCCGCGCACCTCTCCGCGATGATCCACGGCATGCTCGCCGCCGGCGGCTGGCAGGACCGGCGCGGCGCCAACCTCCTCGACGGCGGCTGCCCGTTCTACGGCACGTACGAGACGGCCGACGGCCAGTACATGGCGGTGGGCGCGCTGGAGCAGCAGTTCTACGACGAGTTCGTCACGCTGCTCGGCATCGACGGCCATGCCCCGGACCGCAAGGACATCACCCGCTGGGGAGAACTGCGCGAGGCCGTCGCCGCCCGCTTCAGGACCCGTACCAGGGACGAGTGGACGGCCCTCTTCGAGGGCACCGACGCCTGCGTGGGACCCGTCCTGTCGCTGCGCGAGGCCCCGCACCACCCGCACCTGGCCGCGCGCGGCACCTTCACCGGCCACGGCGGCATCACCCAGCCGGCCCCCGCCCCCCGCTTCTCCGCCACCCCGACCACCGTCCGCACCGGCCCGGCCCGGCCCGGCGCCGACACCGCGGACGTGGCCCGCGACTGGGACGTACCGGGCCTGACCGCAGGCGCGCCCGAGCCGTCCCCAGCCCTCTCGAAAGCCCCTCACCGAAAGGCCCCCCAGTGACCACCGAAGCGTACGTCTACGACGCGATCCGCACCCCGCGCGGACGGGGCAAGGCGAACGGCGCCCTGCACGGCACCAAGCCCATCGACCTGGTCGTCGGACTCATCCACGAACTCCGCGACCGCTTCCCGGGCCTCGACCCCGCCGCGATCGACGACATCGTGCTCGGTGTCGTCGGGCCCGTGGGCGACCAGGGCTCCGACATCGCCAGGATCGCCGCGGTCGCCGCCGGACTGCCGGACACGGTGGCGGGCGTGCAGGAGAACCGCTTCTGCGCGTCCGGGCTCGAAGCCGTCAACATGGCCGCGATGAAGGTCCGTTCGGGCTGGGAGGACCTCGTCCTCGCGGGCGGTGTCGAGTCGATGTCCCGGGTGCCGATGGCCTCGGACGGCGGCGCCTGGTTCAACGACCCGATGACCAACCTCGCGGTCAACTTCGTCCCGCAGGGCATCGGCGCCGACCTGATCGCCACCATCGAGGGCTTCTCCCGCCGCGACGTCGACGAGTACGCGGCGCTGTCCCAGGAGCGGGCGGCGAACGCCTGGAAGGAGAGCCGCTTCGAGCGTTCGGTCGTCCCGGTGAAGGACCGCAGCGGCCTGGTCGTCCTCGACCACGACGAGCACATGCGCCCCGGCACCACCGCCGACTCGCTCGCCGAGCTGAAGCCGTCGTTCGCCGACATCGGCGACCTCGGCGGCTTCGACGCCGTGGCGCTGCAGAAGTACCACTGGGTGGAGCAGATCGAGCACGTCCACCACGCGGGCAACTCCTCGGGCATCGTCGACGGCGCCGCCCTCGTCGCGATCGGCTCCAAGGAGGTGGGGGAGCGCTACGGCCTCACCCCCCGCGCGCGGATCGTCTCCGTCGCGGTCTCCGGCTCCGAGCCCACCATCATGCTCACCGGCCCCGCCCCGGCCACCCGCAAGGCGCTCGCCAGGGCCGGGCTCACCATCGACGACATCGACCTCGTCGAGATCAACGAGGCCTTCGCCGCGGTCGTCCTGCGCTTCGTCAAGGACATGGGCCTGTCCCTGGACAAGGTCAATGTCAACGGCGGCGCCATCGCCCTCGGCCACCCCCTCGGCGCCACCGGCGCGATGATCCTCGGCACCCTGGTCGACGAACTGGAGCGCCAGGACAAGCGGTTCGGCCTCGCCACGCTGTGCGTCGGCGGCGGCATGGGCATCGCCACCGTCGTCGAACGCGTCTGACCGGCCCGTCCCAGATCCCGATACGGAGAAGCAATGACCGAGAGCACCACCATCCGCTGGGAGCAGGACGAGACCGGCGTCGTCACCCTCGTCCTGGACGACCCGGGCCAGTCCGCGAACACCATGAACCAGGCGTTCCGGGAGTCCCTCGCCGCGATCACCGACCGGCTGGAGGCCGAGCAGGACTCCATCCGCGGCATCGTGTTCACCTCCGCCAAGAAGACCTTCTTCGCCGGCGGCGACCTGCGTGACCTGATCCGCGTCACCCCGGAGACCGCCCAGGAGCTGTTCGACGGCGGCCTGGCGATCAAGCGCAACCTGCGCCGCATCGAGACCCTGGGCAAGCCGGTCGTCGCCGCGATGAACGGCGCCGCCCTGGGCGGCGGTTACGAGATCGCCCTCGCCTGCCACCACCGCGTCGCCCTGGACGCGCCCGGCTCGAAGATCGGCTGCCCCGAGGTCACCCTCGGCCTGCTGCCCGGAGGCGGCGGCGTGGTCCGCACCGTCCGGCTGCTGGGCATCGCCGACGCCCTGCTGAAGGTCCTCCTCCAGGGCACCCAGTACAGCCCCCGGCGGGCCCTGGAGAACGGCCTTGTCGACGAGGTGGCCGAGACGCCCGAGGAGATGCTCGCCAAGGCCCGCGCCTTCATCGACGCCCACCCCGAGTCGCAGCAGCCCTGGGACAGGCCCGGCTACCGCATCCCGGGCGGCACCCCCGCCAACCCGAAGTTCGCGGCCAACCTGCCCGCCTTCCCCGCCAACCTGCGCAAGCAGACGGGCGGCGCCCCCTACCCGGCGCCGCGCAGCATCCTCGCCGCCGCCGTCGAGGGCTCGCAGGTCGACTTCGAGACCGCCCAGGTCATCGAGGCGCGCTACTTCGTGGAGCTGGCCGCCGGCCAGACCTCGAAGAACATGATCCAGGCGTTCTTCTTCGACCTCCAGGCCGTCAACTCCGGCGCCAGCCGCCCCAAGGGCGTCGAACCCCGCCAGGTCCGCAAGGTGGCCGTCCTCGGCGCCGGGATGATGGGCGCCGGCATCGCCTACTCCTGCGCCCGCGCGGGCATCGAGGTCGTCCTGAAGGACGTCTCCCTGGAGGCCGCCGTCAAGGGCAAGGGCTACTCCGAGAAGCTGTGCGCCAAGGCCGTCGCCAAGGGCCGTACGACGAGGGAGAAGGCCGACGCGCTGCTCGCCCGCATCACGCCCACCGCCGAGGTCCAGGACCTCGCGGGCTGCGACGCGGTGATCGAGGCCGTCTTCGAGGACACCGCGCTCAAGCACAAGGTCTTCCAGGAGATCGAGCAGGTCGTCGCGCCGGACGCGCTGCTGTGCTCCAACACTTCCACGCTGCCGATCACGGCCCTCGCCGAGGGCGTCGAGCGCCAGGTCGACTTCATCGGGCTGCACTTCTTCTCGCCGGTCGACAAGATGCCGCTGGTCGAGATCATCAAGGGCCGGCGCACCGGCGACGAGGCCCTGGCCCGTGCCTTCGACCTGGTCCGGCAGATCAACAAGACGCCGATCGTCGTGAACGACTCGCGTGGCTTCTTCACCTCCCGGGTCATCGGCCACTTCATCAACGAGGGCGTGGCGATGGTCGGCGAGGGCGTCGAGCCCGCGTCGGTCGAGCAGGCGGCGGCGCAGGCGGGCTACCCGGCCAAGGTGCTCTCCCTCATGGACGAGCTGACGCTCACCCTTCCGCGCAAGATCCGCAACGAGACCAGGCGGGCCGTGGAGGAGTCGGGCGGCACCTGGACCCCGCACCCTGCGGAGGCGGTCATCGACCGCATGGTCGACGAGTTCGGCCGCACCGGCCGCAGCGGCGGCGCCGGCTTCTACGAGTACGGGGAGGACGGCGGGCGCGCCGGCCTGTGGCCCGGACTGCGGGAGCACTTCACGCGCGCGGGCGCCGGGATCCCCTTCCGGGACATGCAGGAGCGGATGCTCTTCTCCGAGGCGCTGGACACGGTCCGGTTGCTGGAGGAGGGCGTGCTGACGTCGGTAGCCGACGCCAACATCGGCTCCATCCTGGGCATCGGCTTCCCCGGCTGGACCGGCGGCGTCCTGCAGTACATCAACGGCTACGAGGGCGGCCTGCCCGGCTTCGTGGCCCGCGCGCGGGAACTCGCCGAGCGCTACGGGGACCGCTTCGACCCGCCGGCGCTGCTGGTGGAGAAGGCGGAGAAGGGGGAGCGGTTCAGCGACTCAGCCCGCTCCTGACTCCGTGAGCCACTCGCCCAACTCCTCCTTCAGCGACCGCTGGAAGGTCGTCAGGAGCGCCTGCACGACCAGGGGGTGCATGTGCGCGGAGAGGGACTTCACGTCCTGTGTCCCGCGCTGCGACACCTCACCGAGGAAGAGCTGGGCGAGCTCGTGAGCCGCGGCGCGCGAGTGTTCGATCAGGACCTTGCGCGCCGCCTGGATCGCCTCCTGGGAGAGCGGCACGTCCAGCAGCCGCACACCGAGCCGCAGCAGACCGAGGTCGACGTCGTAGGCGCCGTCGCGGAACCGGACCACGTCCATCGCGGTCAGCCGCTCGATGTCGGCGTCGGGCAGGGCCCGCCCGGCCCGGCGTTCCAGCTCCGTACGCGTGACCCGCTCCACCGTGTCCGGCGCCCAGGAGGCCACCACCGCCCGGTGGATGGCCAGGTCGGGTGCGCTCAGATCCGCCGGCAGCTGCCTCAGATAGCGCTCGATGGCCGCCAGCGTCATGCCCTGCCGCTGCAACTCCTCGATGAGCTCCAGCCGGGCCAGGTGCTCGCGCCCGTAGTGACCCACCCGGCGCGGACCGATCTCCGGCGGCGGCAGCAGGCCCTTGGTGCCGTAGAAGCGCACGGTGCGCACCGTGACGCCCGCCCGGGCGGCCAGCTCGTCGATCGTGAAGGTCGGCTCCTCGGTGTCGGTCGTCATGCGCAGCAGTATCGCTGCCCCACCAGTGCTGTGAAACCTCGTGCGCAGCCAGTGAGCACCCCATGGTGAACCGGAGGTGACGTGGAGATGGATGTGCGATGACCGTGTGAGAAGCAACGCTCTGTGATCCGGGCCACCCTCGGTGGGGCGATTCGTAAGAAAAGGTGCTGCCTTGGTCTGTGCCACGCCACGAGCGAGGTCACGGACCGCAGTCACGTACGGACACCCTGACCCACGACGTCCGGGCGCACCAGAGAGTGGTACCACCCGTGAACAAGGAAGCCGTGGACACGGCCGGAATCACCGCCGGGAACGGGCGGACCACGACGCCCGCGGACGCGGGCGACGCCGGTTACAGCAAGGATCTCAAGGCCCGCCACGTCAACATGATCGCCATCGGCGGCGCCATCGGCACCGGCCTCTTCCTGGGCGCCGGTGGCCGCCTGCACTGCGCGGGCCCGGCGCTCGCGGTGGCCTACCTGGTCTGTGGCGTCTTCGCCTTCTTCGTCGTCCGGGCCCTCGGCGAGCTGGTCCTGTACCGGCCGTCCTCCGGGTCCTTCGTGTCGTACGCGCGCGAGTTCCTCGGTGAGAAGGGTGCCTACGTCGCCGGCTGGATGTACTTCCTGAACTGGTCGACGACCGGTATCGCCGACATCACCGCGATCGCGCTCTACACGCACTACTGGAGCATGTTCACCGACATCCCCCAGTGGGTGCTGGCGCTGATCGCCCTCGCGGTGGTCCTCGCCGTGAACCTGATCTCGGTGAAGATCTTCGGTGAGATGGAGTTCGGGTTCGCGATCATCAAGGTCGCGACGCTGGTGGCCTTCATGTTCGTCGGCATCTTCCTGCTCGCCACCCAGCACGAGGTCGGCGGCACCACGCCCGGTCCGAACGTCATCACCGAGGGCGGCGGGTTCCTCCCGCACGGCCTGATGCCGTCGTCCTCGTGATGCAGGGCGTGATCTTCGCCTACGCCGCGCTGGAGCTGGTCGGTGTCGCGGCGGGCGAGACCGCCGAGCCGGAGAAGGTCGTCCCGCGCGCGGTGAACTCGATCATGTGGCGCGTCGGCCTGTTCTACGTCGGCTCGGTCGTCCTGCTGGCGCTGCTGCTGCCCGGCTCGGTCTACTCGGCCGACCAGAGCCCCTTCGTCACGGTGCTGTCGAAGGTCGGCGTGCCGGCCGCGGGCGATGTGATGAACCTGGTCGTCCTCACCGCGGCCATGTCGTCGCTGAACTCCGGCCTGTACTCCACGGGCCGCATCCTGCGCTCGATGGCGATGGCGGGCTCGGCACCGAAGTTCACCGCCCGCATGAACCGCAGCCAGGTGCCCTACGGCGGCATCCTGCTGACCTGCGCGGTGTGCGTGCTCGGCGTCGGCCTGAACTCCCTCGTGCCGGCCCAGGCCTTCGAGATCGTGCTCAACGTCGCCTCGCTCGGCATCATCAGCACCTGGGTGATCATCATGGTCTGCCACCTGATCTTCGTCCGGCGCGCCAAGGCGGGCCTGGTCGAGCGGCCGCACTTCCGCCTGCCCGGCAGCCCGTGTCACGGAGATCGCCACGATCACCTTCCTGCTGGCCTGCCTCGCCATGATGTGGAACGACCCCGACGTCGGCCGCAAGTCGCTGATGCTCGTCCCGCTGATCGCGGTGGCGCTCGTCGCGGGCTGGTACGGCGTCCGCCGCCGCGTCTCCCGCACGGCGGACCAGGAACTGGCGAACCTCACGAAGTAGCGGGGCACGGCAGGGAGGCGGCCCGGGGATCCAGCACCCCGGGCCGCCTCCGTCGGCCACGTGATCCCGGCCGGACACCGGCTGGCCCTGGTCGTCGCGGGTACCGACAGAAACCTCATCGACCCGCCGGCCGACACCCCGAGCCTGGCCCTGCACCTCTCCCGCGCCTTCGCGCGCGTCCCGCTGACCCGCGCAGCCGCCGCCATCGCCCGCGCCTCCGCGGGCGCGCACGCGGGCGCATCCGCAGCGGCCGAGTCGACCGGCGTACGGGATCCGCGCACCGCGGCGCCTTCCGGAGGGAAGCCGGTGATCCGCGCGGCGTGTCCCGGCACGGGCCGATGAAACAGGCCTAATTTCCGCCACATGGGTAGGGGCGACACGGAGGCACCCCCTGTGACCTCCGTGGCTCTGAAGAAAGGTGCCGCCCGTGACGAATGACCGACCACGCGACCACGACCGCCTGGCAGGTGACGCACTGCCGGGATCGGAGGCGGGTCTCCCCGGGAGGGGACGGCCCCGGACCGACCGGATCGTGTTCGGGGTCACAGCCGTGCTCACACTGGCCTTCGTGGTCTGGGGCGCGGCCGCGACGGACTCCCTGGAGAGCGTCTCCAGCGGCATGCTCAGCGGCCTGATCCACAACGGTGGCTGGGCGTTCATGCTGGCCGCCTCGGGGTTCGTCGTGTTCGCGCTCTGGCTCGCGGCCAGCCGTTACGGGCGGATCCACCTCGGCGCCGAGGGCGAGGAGCCGGAGTTCCGCACGGTGTCATGGGTCGCCATGATGTTCAGCGCGGGCATGGGCATCGGCCTGATGTTCTACGGCGTGAGCGAGCCGCTGGCGCACTACGGCACGCCGCCGCCGGGCACGTCCCCGGCCGACTCCGGTCAGCGCATGGAGACGGCCATGGCCACCACCCTGTTCCACTGGACGCTCCACCCGTGGGCGATCTACGCCGTGGTCGGTCTCGCCATCGCCTACAGCACCTTCCGCAGGCGCCGCCGTCAGACGATAAGCGCCGTCTTCACCCCGCTCATCGGCAGGAGACACGCGAACGGCACCGCGGGCCGGGTCATCGACATCCTGGCGATCGTCGCGACGGTCTTCGGCTCCGCCGCCTCGCTGGGGCTCGGCGCGCTGCAGATCGGCTCCGGGGTGCAGGAGCTGGACTGGATGGACGAGGTGAGCACCGGGCTGCTCGTCACGATCATCGCGGTGCTGACCCTGGCGTTCGTCGCCTCCGCCGTCTCGGGTGTGGAGAAGGGCATCCAGTGGCTTTCCAACACGAACATGGTGCTGGCGCTGGCGCTTGCCCTGTTCGTGTTCGTCGCGGGTCCCACGGTCGTCGTCCTCGACCTGCTGCCCACCTCGGTCTTCTCCTACCTCGGTGACCTGCCGCAGCTCGCGGGCCGCACCGAGGCGAGCGGCGGCGAGGGCGTCGCGGACTGGCTGGGCAGCTGGACCGTCTTCTACTGGGCCTGGTGGATCTCCTGGACGCCGTTCGTCGGCATGTTCATCGCCCGTATCAGCCGGGGCCGCACCATCCGGCAGTTCATCGGCGGTGTCATCCTCGTGCCCAGCTCGGTCAGCCTGGTCTGGTTCGCCGTCTTCGGCGGCTCGGCGATGAAGATGCAGCAGCAGGGGCGGCTCGCCGACGAGTCCACTCCCGAGGGCCAGCTCTTCGCCGTGCTGCGGGAGTTCCCCGTCGCCACGGTCACCAGCCTGCTGGTGATGATCCTCGTCGGCATCTTCTTCGTCTCCGGTGCCGACGCCGCGTCGATCGTCATGGGCACCCTGTCACAGAAGGGCGCGCTCGAACCGTCCCGCCTGGTCGTGGTGTTCTGGGGCGTGGTCACCGGGGCGGTCGCCGCCATCATGCTGCTCGTCGGCAGCGGTGAGGGCGACGCGCTGACCGGTCTGCAGAACCTGACGATCCTCGCGGCGGCCCCGTTCGTCGTCGTGATGATCTTCATGTGTGTCGCGCTCATGCGCGACCTGCGCCGCGACCCGGTCATCGTCCGCAACCAGATGGGCTCGGAGGCGGTCGAACTGGCCGTCATCGAGGGCCACAAGAAGTACGACGGCGAGTTCGCCCTGCGCATCGGACCGGGCCGCGGCCCGGACGTGGAGGGCGACCCGATCGGCAAGCACTGACCCACGCCGGGTGCCCACGTCAGGAGGGGGCGGCCAGCCGTGCCGCCTCCTCCGCGCGCACTGACCCACGCCGGGTCCCCGCGTCAGGAGGGGGCGGCCAGCCGCGCCGCCTTCTCCGCGCGCACTGACCCACGCCGGGTCCCCGCGTCAGGAGGGGGCGGCCAGCCGCGCAGCCTTCTCCGCGCACGCCCACGCGACGGTCACGCCCGCACCTCCGTGACCGTAGTTGTGCACCAGCACCCGCCCGCCCGGCAGTGGTTCGCGCTCCAGGCGCACGGCGTCGCGCACCGGCCGCAGCCCCACCCGGTGCTCCAGCACCCGCGCCCCGGCGACCTCCGGCCGCAGGGCCGCGCGCCGACCTCGGGTGCGGCGCGGTGACCGCGGTGATCGAGCGGGCCGGCGACGACTACGTGTGGCGGGACTTCGCCTGGCAGACCGCCGACCAGGCCGACCTGGAGCTGAACGGCTACCGGGGAATCGGCCCGTTCCGCTTCCGCGGCGACGCATACCGCACGGCGCTGAACTCCCTGCTGGACTCCGAAGGCCCCGGCGGCCGCCGTCGCGTCCTGCTGATCGGCGCCCGCGTCGCCCCTGCTCGCCAAGCTCGCCGCCGCCCTGCGCACCGTCGGCGTCGGCGCCGACATCACCCGCGACGCCGACGGTGTCCCCGCCGACGAACTGCGCGGCTACGGAGCCGTCATCTTCGGCCCGGGCACCGGCGAGGCGGAGCGGGCGGCGGTACGCGGGGCCTTCGAGCGCGCCGGGGTCGCGGGGGTCTACGCCGACGGACTCGCCCCGATCGTCCCGCTGCTCGTCGCCCAGATCGAGCACGCCCTCGGCCGCGGCCCGGCCGAGCAGCGCCGCCTCACCCGCCTGGTCGCGGCCGGCGGTGAGGCGGGCGTCGAGGTCACGTCCGCGTGCCGGGTCCGGCTCACCGTGTACCGCCGCGACCGGCTCTCCCGCACCCACGTCCACGAGGTCTTCGACGGCCTGCTCGAACCGGGCCCGCACCGTATCCCGCTCGATGCGAAGGCCGCGCGGGGCGAGTCGTACGTGGTGGCCAGGACGGCGGGAAGTGTGCTGGTGACGGCGAGGGCACGCTGAGGGGCCGAGGCGGCCGGCGGCCTGCCCGGGGGCCGGCCGTGCCTGTCCGGCAGTTCCCGTCCGCCGGACGGCGCCACGCACGCGCTCCCGTCCCACCTCACCCCCTCCCGCCGCCCTGCGGGCGACGACGAGATGTGTCGGACAGGGCCCTAGAATCGGCGGTCTGATGACTGCCACCCTCGTCGCCAAGAACCTCGCCGCCGGCCACGGCGACCGCGCGCTCTTCACCGGCCTCGACCTGGTCGTCGCGCCCGGCGACGTGATCGGGCTGGTCGGAGCCAACGGCGCCGGGAAGTCCACGCTGCTGCGGATGCTCGCCGGGCTCGACACCCCGGAGCAGGGTCAGCTGCGCCTGTCCCCGGCCACCGCCACCGTCGGGCACCTGCCGCAGGAACCGGAGCGGCGGCCGGGCGAGACGGTACGGGAGTTCCTGGCCCGCCGCACCGGCGTCGCCGAGGCCCAGCGCGCCATGGACGCCGCCACCCAGGCGCTGGTCGACGGGGCGCCCGGCGCGGACGACGCCTACGCCACCGCTCTGGAGCGCTGGCTCGGCCTCGGCGGCGCCGACCTCGACGAGCGCGCCGAGGAGGTCGCCGACTCGCTCGGCCTCGCCGTCGGCCTGGACCAGCCCATGACCTCCCTGTCCGGCGGCCAGGCCGCCCGCGCCGGCCTCGCCTCACTGCTGCTCTCCCGCTACGACGTCTTCCTTCTCGACGAGCCCACCAACGACCTCGACCTCGACGGCCTGGAGCGCCTCGAACGCTTCGTCGGCGGCCTGCGCGCCGGCACGGTCGTCGTCAGCCACGACCGCGAGTTCCTCACCCGCACCGTCACCAAGGTCCTCGAACTCGACCTCGCCCAGCAGCAGATCAACCTGTACGGCGGCGGCTACGCGGCCTACCTGGAGGAGCGCGACCTGGCCCGCCGGCACGCGCGCGAGGAGTTCGAGGAGTACGCCGACAAGAAGGCGGCCCTGCAGGACCGGGCGCAGATGCAGCGGTCCTGGATGGACAAGGGCGTGAAGAACGCCCGGCGCAAGGCGGGCAACGACAACGACAAGATCGGCCGCAAGTTCCGCAGCGAGGCCAGCGAGAAGCAGGCCGCGAAGGCCCGGCAGACCCAGCGCATGATCGAACGGCTGGACGTGGTCGAGGAGCCCCGCAAGGAGTGGGAGCTGCGCATGGAGATCGCCTCGGCACCGCGCTCCGGCGCGGTCGTGGCGACCCTGCGCGACGCCGAGGTCCGCCGGGGCGACTTCACGCTCGGCCCGGTGTCCCTCCAGATCGACTGGGCGGACCGGGTCGCGGTCACCGGCGCCAACGGAGCGGGCAAGTCGACGCTCCTCGGGGCGCTGCTCGGCCGGGTGGCGCTCGACGCCGGGCACGCCGCGCTGGGCTCCGGCGTGCTGGTCGGCGAGGTCGACCAGGCCCGCAAGCTGTTCCACGGTCCGGAGACCCTGCTCGACGCGTTCCACCAGGCGGTTGCCGATACCGAACCGGTCGAAGTACGCACGCTCCTGGCCAAGTTCGGCCTGAAGTCGGACCATGTCCTGCGTCCGGCGGCCACCCTCTCGCCCGGCGAGCGCACCCGCGCCGCACTCGCCCTCCTCCAGGGCCGGGGCGTCAACCTGCTGGTCCTCGACGAGCCGACCAACCACCTCGACCTGCCCGCCATCGAGCAGCTGGAGTCGGCCCTCGACGCCTACACCGGCACCCTGCTGCTGGTCACCCACGACCGCCGCATGCTCGACGCGGTCCACGTCAGCCGCCGGCTGGAGATCGCGGACGGCAAGGTGACCGAACGCTAACGAGGGGTGAGCCGCGTCGCCAGCTCCGGATAGTCGACGACGAGGCCGTCCGCGTCGAGGTCGAGATCGCTGCGGAAGTCCCCCGACGCGTAGCGCACCCGCCCACCGCCGTCCGCGCCGCCGAGGTGCGTATAGGTCTGCACCGAGGGCCGCACGGCCAGGTCGGGCACCGACACCCAGGCCATCAGGAACTCCCGTTCACCGGCCGCCCGGTGCAGGCCGTGCCGCAGCACCGGCATGGTGTTGGTCAGGGGACACAGGCCGAGGTCGCAGTCGAGTGCCCCGTGCACCTCCGGCAGCGGCTCGCCGTCGGCGGTCCATCCGCCCCGCCCGTCGTGCCGCAGCTCGAGCGTCCGCGTCACCTCGGGAGTCTCGGTGGTCACCCGCAGCAGCCGGGTCACGTACCCGTCCCCGGTGTCGAGTTCGTACCACACCCAGTACGGCTCCGGATCGGTCCCCACCGCCCGCCCCCGCGCCCGCAGCGTCCGCCCGTCGAACACGACCCAGGCGGTCTCGTACCCGTGGCTCGCCATAACGTCCCAGGTCACCGCACGCGAAGTGGTCATGTCGCCACTCTATGGGCAAGGCGCCGGCGGACGCCCCGCCACGACACAGGCCACTGCGCGGCGACCGCCCGACGCGCACCACGGCAGAGGCCCGGACCTCGCATCCGCGAAACGTCCGGGCCGCACCATGGGGGACAACCTCAGCCCCGCCCGCCCCGCTTCGGGTCGAGCAGGCCCGCGCGGCGCAGGGCGTCGGCCATCGCGCTGTTGGCCGGAGCCGGTGCCTGGCGGGCACCGCCGCCCTGGCCACCGCCACCGCCGCGACCGCCCTGCCGCTGCTGCGGCGGCCGCCCGCCCCGCGGCTGGCGGCGTTCGCCGGAACCCCGCTCCTGGGGCGCGGCCTCGTCGTCGAGGCGCAGGGTGAGGGAGATCCGCTTGCGCGGAATGTCGACGTCGAGGACCTTCACCTTCACGATGTCGCCCGGCTTGACGACATCCCGCGGATCCTTGACGAACGTCCTCGACATCGCGGACACATGCACCAGACCGTCCTGGTGGACGCCGACGTCGACGAACGCCCCGAACGCGGCCACGTTGGTGACCACGCCCTCCAGGACCATGCCCGGCTGAAGGTCGCCGAGCTTCTCGACGCCTTCCTTGAACGTGGCCGTCCTGAACGCCGGGCGCGGGTCACGCCCCGGCTTCTCCAGCTCCTTGAGGATGTCGCCGACCGTCGGCAGACCGAAGGTCTCGTCCACGAAGTCCTGCGGCCTCAGCGACCGCAGCACACCCGTGTTGCCGATCAGCGCGGCCACCTCCTGGCCGGTGGTCTTCACCATCCGCCGCACCACGGGGTACGCCTCGGGGTGCACGCTGGACGCGTCCAGCGGGTCGGTCCCGCCCCGGATGCGCAGGAAGCCGGCGCACTGCTCGTACGCCTTGGGCCCGAGCCGCGCCACCTTCTTCAGCTCGGAGCGCGAGGTGAACGGCCCGTTGGCGTCCCGGTGGGCCACGATGTTCTCCGCGAGCCCGGAGGAGATGCCCGACACCCGCGAGAGCAGCGGCGCGGACGCGGTGTTGACGTCGACACCGACGCCGTTCACACAGTCCTCGACCACCGCGTCCAGCGAGCGCGACAGTTTCACCTCGGACAGGTCGTGCTGGTACTGGCCGACCCCGATCGACTTCGGGTCGATCTTCACCAGCTCGGCGAGCGGGTCCTGGAGCCGGCGCGCGATGGACACCGCGCCGCGCAGCGACACGTCCATGTCGGGCAGTTCCTGCGAGGCGAAGGCGGAGGCCGAGTACACGGACGCGCCCGCCTCGGACACCATCACCTTGGTGAGCCTCAGCTCCGGGTGCCTGCCGATCAGTTCACCGGCGAGCTTGTCGGTCTCGCGGGACGCCGTGCCGTTGCCGATCGCGACCAGCTCGACCGCGTGCTCCTTGGCGAGCCGGGCCAGCTTCGCGATCGCCTCGTCCCACTTGTTGGCCGGGACGTGCGGGTAGATGACGTCGGTGGTGACCACCTTGCCGGTGGCGTCCACGACGGCGACCTTCACACCCGTACGGAATCCGGGGTCCAGGCCCAGCGTGGCGCGCGTGCCCGCCGGAGCGGCGAGGAGCAGGTCCCGCAGGTTCGCCGCGAACACGCCGACCGCCTCGTCCTCGGCCGCCGTGCGCAGCCGCAGCCGGAGGTCGATGCCGAGGTGGACCAGGACCCGGGTCCGCCAGGCCCAGCGGACGGTGTCCTTCAGCCACTTGTCGCCGGGACGCCCGCGGTCCGCGATACCGAACCTGCCGGCGATGATCCCCTCGTACGACGAGGGCCCCTCGACCGGCTCCTCCGGCTCCAGGACGAGGTCGAGGACCTCCTCCTTCTCGCCGCGCAGCATCGCGAGGATCCGGTGCGAGGGCAGCTCCGTGAACGGCTCGGCGAAGTCGAAGTAGTCAGCGAACTTGGCGCCCGCCTCCTCCTTGCCCTCCCGCACCTTCGCGGCCAGCCGCCCCCGCACCCACATGCGCTCACGCAGCTCGCCGATGAGGTCGGCGTCCTCCGAGAACCGCTCGGTGAGGATCGCCCGGGCGCCGTCCAGGGCCGCCTGCGGGTCGGCCACGCCCTTGCCGGCGTCGACGAACGCGGCCGCCGCCGCGAGGGGCTCGACGGACGGATCACCGAGGAGCCCCTCGGCCAGCGGCTCCAGACCGGCCTCACGGGCGATCTGCGCCTTCGTACGCCGCTTGGGTTTGAACGGCAGGTAGATGTCCTCCAGGCGCGCCTTGGTCTCCGCGCCCCGGATCTGCGCCTTCAGCTCGTCGGTGAGCTTGCCCTGCTCGCGCACCGACTCGAGGATCGCCGTGCGCCGCTCCTCGAGCTCCCGCAGGTAGCGCAGCCGCTCCTCGATCGTGCGCAGCTGCGCGTCGTCGAGCATCTCGGTCGCTTCCTTGCGGTAGCGGGCGACGAAGGGCACCGTCGAACCGCCGTCGAGCAGCTCCACGGCAGCCTTGACCTGCCGCTCCCGTACGCCGAGTTCCTCGGCGATCCTGCCTTCGATGGACCCTGCGAGGGGTGTCGTCACGTTCCCGTACCGCCTTCTCCACTTCGGGTTGCGCGGCAATTGTGGCAGGTGGCACCGACAAGAGGGGACCAGGGCGGGAAGTGGCGGGGCGGCGGTTCTCAGACCCGGCGCGCACCACGCCGGCCGGACCCGGAGGCTCCGCCGAGGAGGCGGGCGACGGCCCGGAACGGCAGCGTCACGACCGTGGCGACGGCACCGCCGATCTGGCGCAGAACATCCGCGATGGCACGGAACACGTCGTTCCCCTTTCGTTGGTGGTACTCGTCCTTCGCCTGCCGAGTACCTCGTCCTCGGCCGCCCATGCCGATCAAGGTGATGGCAGGAAAGGTGGGGAGCTCGTCATTGCGGCCGCACCCCGGGCAGGCGAAGAATCGCCTTTATGGAGCAACGAACCGTTCTGTTCGTCCTCTTCGACGGCGTGCAGAGCCTCGACGTCACCGGCCCCGTGGAGGTCTTCGCGGGCGCCGAGCACCACACGCCGGGGACGTACCGCATCCGTACCGCCTCCCCGGACGGCGCCCCGGTCCGCACCTCCAGCGGGCTGACCCTCGTACCGGACGGGTCTCTCGGCGGTGCACCCGAGCCGCACACCCTGGTCGTCCCCGGCGGCGAGGGCACCCGCCTGCCGCAGCCGCGTCTGACCGACTGGCTGCGCGCGCACGGGCCGACCGCTGCCCGCCTGGTGTCCGTGTGCACCGGGTCCCTCCTGCTCGCCGCGGCGGGTCTGCTGGACGGCCGCCGCGCGACGACCCACTGGCTGTTCTGCGACAAGCTCGCCCGGGACCATCCGGCCGTCGAGGTCGACCCCGACCCGATCTACGTCCGGGACGGGCACGTCGCCACCTCCGCCGGTGTCACCGCCGGCATCGATCTCGCGCTGGCCCTGGTCGAGGAGGACCTCGGCCGGGAGGCCGCCCTCACCATCGCCCGTCATCTCGTGGTCTTCCTGCGCCGCCCCGGGAACCAGGCCCAGTTCAGCGCGCAGCTCGCCGCGCAGACCGCTTCCCGCGAGCCGTTGCGCGAGGTCCAGCGGTGGATCACCGAGCACCCCGCCGACGACCTGACCGTGCAGGCGCTCGCCGCCCGCGCGCGGCTCTCCCCGCGCCACTTCGCCCGAGCCTTCCGCGCCGAGACCGGCACGACCCCGGGCCGCTACGTCGACCGGGTCCGGCTCGAACACGCCCGCCGTCTGCTGGAGGACACGGCCGACGGAATCGAGGAGATCTCCCGTGCCGGCGGCTACGGCACGCCCGAGGCCATGCGCCGCGCCTTCCTGAAGGCACTCGGCACCGGACCGGCGGAGTACCGCCGCCGCTTCCGTCCCTCACCGGCCCCTTGACCACGAGCCGCACGGGCGCCACCCACCCGCTCACCCCATGAAGGAAGGGACCATCGATGCAGATCGCCATCGTCCTCTACGACGGGTTCACCGCCCTGGACGCCGTGGGCCCCTACGAGACCCTCGGCCGGCTCCCGGACACGGAGACCGTCTTCGTGGCCGAACGCACCGGCCCCGTGCGCACCGACACCGGCAACCTCGCCCTGATGGCCGACCGGACCCTGGCCGAGGTGCCGCGTCCCGACATCGTGGTGGTCCCCGGTGGTCCCGACCAGGCTCCGCAGACGGCGAACGGCGCCCTGCTGGACTGGCTGCGCGCCGCCGACACGGGCACCACCTGGACGACGTCCGTGTGCACCGGCTCCCTGATCCTGGCCGCCGCCGGACTCCTCCGGGGCCGCCGGGCTACCTCCCACTGGCTGACCCTGGAGGAACTGAGGCCCTTCGGCGTGGAGCCCACGGCCGAGCGGGTCGTCCTCGACGGCAAGTACGTCACCGCCGCAGGTGTCTCCTCGGGCATCGACATGGGGCTGACGCTGCTCGGCAGGATCGCAGGCGACGAACACGCCCAGGCCGTCCAGCTGATGACGGAGTACGACCCTCAGCCGCCCTACGACGCGGGCTCCCCGCTGAAGGCGCCCGCGCACCTCGTCGAGATGTTCCGGGCGCAGGCCGCGTCAGCCTGACGGGGTCCAGGTGAAGTGCGGCGGCCGGCGCTCCAGGAAGGCGGCGACGCCCTCCGCGGTGTCGGCGTTGCCGCGCGCCAGCTCCGCCCAGTGGGCGTCCCGGTCGGCGCGCCCGTCGGCGAACTCCTTCGCCGCGGCCTGTGTCAGCTGCGAGCGGGACGCCAGGATCCGGGTGAACTCGGAGACCCTCTTGCCGAGTTCACCCTCGGGCAGCACCTCGTCGACGAGCCCGCTGCGCAGCGCGCGATCGGTGCCGATCAACTCGCCCGAGTACAGCAGGTACTTGGTGGTGGCCGGACCGACCAGCGACACCAGCCGCCGCGTCGCGGAGGCCGGGTAGACGATCCCCAGCTTCGCCGGTGTCACCCCGAACAGCGCGCCGTCCTCCGCGAACCGCAGGTCGCACGCCGCCGCGAGCTGCGCCCCGCCGCCCACGCAGTGCCCGCGGACAGCCGCCAGCGTCGGCTTCGGAAACGCCGCGAGCGCCTCCTCGGCCAGGCCGGCCAGCCCCTGTGCCTCGGCGGGCGAGTCCCGCAGCGTGGAGATGTCGGCGCCCGCGCAGAACGTGCTGCCCTCACCCGTCAGCACCAGCGCCCGCACCCCCGGGTCGTCCGCCAGGGCGTCCAGCAGCTCGGGCAGCGCCCGCCACATCGCGGCCGTCATGGCGTTCCGCTTGGCCGGATGGGCGATGACCACGGTGGCGACCGAGTCGGCGACCTCGTGCAGCAGCTGGGGCTCCATAGGGCGGATGCTAGCCGTACGCCCGCTCCGTACGATCGACGAGGGGACCCTGAGAGGAGGCGGTCGCGATGGCCGCAGGCGCGAAGGACGAGAAGGCGAAACTCCGGCGTGGCTTCGGCCGGCTGGTCGCTCTGGGCGTGCTGCTGGTGATCGCCGGTCTGGTCGGGCTCGTCTACACCGGCGTGGCCACCCTGACGTCCATGCTGCTGTTCGGCTGGCTGCTGCTGATCGGCGGCGTGGTCGGCCTGCTGCACGCCATCGAGGGACGCGGCAGCAACTTCTTCTGGCTCGCGGCGATCGTCGCCGCCCTGAACATCGCGGCGGGTGTCGTGGTGCTGAGGAGCCCCGACGCGGCCGCCGACGCCCTGGCGATGTTCGCCGCGCTGCTCTTCCTCGCCGCCGGGCTCTTCCGGCTGGTCGGCGGCCTGGTGGTGCGCGGCCCGCAGTTCGGCTGGACGCTGCTCCTGGGCGCCTTCGACCTGTTGCTGGGTGTCCTGGTGCTGGCCTCCTGGCCGAGCAGCAGCCAGTACGTCATCGGCACCTTCTTCTCGCTGGCCCTGCTCTTCGACGGCCTGGGCCTGATCGCCACCGGCTTCGGCGGGCGCCGGATCGTCGGCATGGTGGAGGAGGCCGGCGGAGGCGGTGAGGGGTCCCCGGGGGACACCACGAAACCCGTACAAGCCGAATAGTTCGGAAAGTCGGCACCGGTGGGACAGGATCCAGTCCCACATCTGACGGGGTCATACGCAGGCGGTCAGAAGCGTTCGATAGTCGCTGACTTCTGTTCAGTTCTCCGGCGGGGACCGGTGCGGTACCAACACTCGACGTGTGGTGACAATCGAGCACAAGGGTGGCGACCGGACCATGGACGACCACGGGCGCGGGCCCGCCCCACGCCCCGAAGGCGGCACAGACGCTCCCGTCGAGCCGAGGACGCGCGATCCACTGCCCTACGAGGGCGTATGGCGGTTCACCGCTCCCGCAGTCGACGCCTCGGTCCCGCAGGCCCGGCACGCCGTCCGGGACCTGCTGCGGCGTCAGCGGGTGCCGGTCTCGGACGACGTCGTCCACGGACTGCTGCTGATCGTCTCCGAGCTGGTCACGAACGCCGTACGGCATGCGGCGGTGCTCTCCCCGATGCTCGCCGTGGAGGTCGCCGTCGGCGCCGAGTGGGTGCGTGTGTCCGTGGAGGACAACCACCCCTATCGCCCGACCGCCCTGGAGACCGACCACGGCCGGACCGGCGGCCGTGGCCTGCTGCTGGTGCGGGAGGTCACCCGCGAGACGGGCGGGGTGTGCGACGTCGAGCACACCGCGAGCGGCGGCAAGGTGATCTGGGCCGCCCTGCCGCTGGCCCCCGCCCGGCTGCTCTGAGACTCACCAGCCCTCGGACGGACCGGTCAGCTCCCTGATCGCGGGACGGGCCGCGTCCAGCACCGTCGTGAACCAGGCCGAGAAAGTGTCCTTTGCGTGCCGCTCGGCCAGCTCGGACGGGGTGACGAAGGCCGTGGCGTGCACCTCCTGGGCGTCCGGCCGCAGCGGTGCCTGCACCAGTCCGACGAAGAGGTGGTTGTACTCCTGCTCCACCAGGCCCGAGGCGGGGTCCGGGTGGTTGTAGCGCACGGTGCCCGCCTCGGCGAGCAGGGACGGGGAGACGCCGAGCTCCTCGTACGTCCGGCGGGCCGCCGCCGCGAACGGGGCCTCACCGGGATAGGGGTGGCCGCAGCAGGTGTTGGACCAGACACCGGGGGAGTGGTACTTGCCCAGCGCCCGCTGCTGGAGCAGCATCCGGCCGTACTCGTCGAACAGGAACACCGAGAACGCCCGGTGCAGCCGGCCCGGTGGCTGGTGGGCGGCGAGCTTCTCCGCGGTACCGATCGTCCGGCCGTTCTCGTCGACCAGTTCCAGCAGGATCGCTTCCGCGGTGCCGTTCGACGAGCTGTCCGTCGCGGTGGCAGGTGTGATCGGCATACCCATCCTTCGCCTCGTTCCTCGCGCCCCAGTCTGCCGTACGAATCCGGCACTCCCGGCACTTCCCGGCGCGTCGGCACCGGAAGAGGGCCCCGGAAGGTGATCGTGCCCGGCTCACGGAGAAGGAACCGTCCGTCACGGGCTGTGCGGGAAGGCGCGGGGGCGCGCGTCGGCCGACGCGCTCCGGTGGCTCAGTGGCACAGTCGCGCCTCGTGTTCCGCGTGGCCGCTCGGTTCGAGCTGGAACGTGCAGTGCTCCACGTCGAAGTGGTCGCCGAGACAGCCCTGGAGTTCGTGGAGCATCTTCTCGTGCCCTATCGCGCTCAGGACGTCGGAGCGGACGACGACGTGCGCGGACAGCACCGGCATGCCCGAGGTGATCGTCCAGGCGTGCAGATCGTGCACGTCCTCGACGCCGTCGAGGGCCACTATGTGGGCACGTACCTCTGCCATGTCCACGCCCTTGGGTGCCGACTCCAGCAGCACGTCGAGCGTCTCGCGCAGCAGCTTCAGCGTGCGCGGCACGATCATCAGGCCGATCACCAGCGACGCGATCGGGTCGGCGGCCTGCCAGCCGGTGGTGAGGATCACCACCGCCGAGATCAGCACCGCGAGCGAGCCCAGGGCGTCGGCGGCCACCTCCAGGAAGGCGCCGCGCACGTTGAGGCTCTCCTTCTGACCGCGCATGAGCAGCGTGAGCGAGATCATGTTCGCGAGCAGACCGATCAGGCCGAACACCACGGTCAGCCCGCCCTCGGTGGCCGCCGGCGTGATGAACCGCTGGATGGCCTCGTAGAGCACGTAGCCGCCGACCCCGAGCAGCAGCAGACAGTTGGCGAGCGCGGCGAGGATCTCGGCGCGGGCGAATCCGAAGGTGCGGTTCGCACTGGCCGGGAGGTTGGCGAAGTGGATGGCCAGCAGCGCCATGCCGAGGCCGAGCGCGTCGGTCGCCATGTGCGCGGCGTCCGCGATCAGCGCGAGGGAGTCCGCGAGCACACCGCCGACGATCTCGACGACCATGACGGTGAGCGTGATGCCCAGCGCGACCCGCAGCCGCCCGCGGTACGCCGCGGCGGCCGTGCCGGTGAGCGGCGCACCGTGCGCATGTCCGTGATCGTGCCCAGCCCCCATGAAGAGCCGCCTCCTGCTGATCGGTCCGGACCCCAGTGAACTACGGGCGGGGGGTATCCGGCAACGCGGCACTGAACACCGTTGTCATGTGCCCTGACCTGCGGAAACGATGGGCAGGTCAGGCGCTCGGTGATCGGGAAGCCGCTCAGCGGCCCTGGTGCAGCAGCCACCCCTGCCATGCCGACCCGACCATCTCGCGTACGTCGCGCCGGGCGCGCCAGCCCAGTTCCTGAGCCGCCCGCGCGGCGGAGGCGACGGCGCGCGGCGCGTCCCCGGGCCGGCGCGCCTGGACGATCGCGGGGCGGGTGTCGCCGGTCACCTCCGAGATCAGGGTGACCAGCTCACGCACCGAGACGCCCTCGCCGCGGCCGATGTTCACGGTCAGGTCGCCCGACGCCCCGGGCGCCGACAGCCGCCGGGCCGCCGCGAGGTGCGCGTCGGCGAGGTCGGCCACGTGGATGTAGTCCCGCACGCAGGTGCCGTCCGGCGTCGGGTAGTCGTCGCCGAAGATCCGTGGGGCCTCGCCGCGGGTCAGCCGGTCGAAGACCATCGGGACCACGTTGAACACACCGGTGTCGGCCAGGGCCGGCGCGGCCGCGCCAGCCACGTTGAAGTAGCGCAGGCACACCGTGGCGATGCCGTGCGCCCGGCCCGCCGCGCGCACCAGCCACTCACCGGCGAGCTTGGTCTCGCCGTACGGGCTCATCGGGGCGCACGGCGTGTCCTCCGTGACGAGCTCCACGTCGGGGTTGCCGTAGACGGCCGCGGAGGAGGAGAAGAGAAAGCGTCCGATGCCGGCACCGGCGACCGCGTCCAGCAGGGTCGCGAGACCGCCGACGTTCTCCTCGTAGTAGCGAATCGGCTGCTCGACGGACTCGCCGACCTGCTTGCGTGCCGCCAGGTGCACCACACCGGTCACCTCGTGCTCGGCGAACACCCGCTTCAGCAGCTCGGCGTCCCCGGCCGAGCCCCGCACGAGGGGCACGTCCGCCGGGAGCCGCGCGGGCATCCCGGCCGAGAGGTCGTCCAGCGCCACGACGCGCTCCCCGGCCTCCACCATGACCCGCGCCACATGCGCCCCGATGTATCCGGCACCGCCGGTGATCAGCCATGTCATGGTGGCCCACCCTAATCCCGGCCGTCGCCCGACTCGGTCCGGCCATGCGTCCCGTACGTCTTGATTGCCCGTTTCCGGAGGCCCGATCTTGTACGCCGCCCCCGCCGTCCCCGATGATGATCGCCGCGGAGGTGCCTGCAGACCGTGTCGACCGGACCGTGAACGGGCGGTGAACACGAGCTTCCTATCATCCGATAGCCTCTGCCGACATGCCGCCCGCCGGTGCAGCTCCGCCTGCCCCGCGGGGGCGCCCCACCATGCACGCGACCGGCGCGGAAGACGCCGGCCCCCAGGGAGTGAGTTCGGTTGCCGACCGCCATCCTCACCGGTCAGCCGGTCCCCGGATCGTCGATCGAGGGCGATCTGCGGTCGCTCGGCTTCGAGGTGCGCACCGCCACCGGCCCCGCCGCCGCCGAGACCCTCCTCGCACAGGTGCCGGGCGAGGAGCGGGTCGCCGTCGTGGACGCCCGTTTCGTCGGCCACCTGCACGCGTTGCGCCTCGGCCTCACGGACCCGCGCTTCCCGCTCGCCGCGATTCCCGGCGCCGTGACGGCCCAGCCCGCCGGCCGCCAGGCCCTGACGCGCGCGCTGGCCCGCGAGACCTCCGCGCAGGGCGCGTTGCTGGTGGACAGCCTCGCCGACCGGATCACCGGCACGCTGGACACCGAGGTGCACCGGCCCGAGCTGGGCAGCCTCGTCGCCGCGGTCCCCGCCGACCCGCAGGCCCGCAACGAGGCACGGCAGGCCGTCGCCGCCGTCGACGACGAGGCCGTACGCCTGAAGTCGGCGGTCAAGTCGCGCGACGGCTTCTTCACCACCCACTTCATCAGCCCCTACTCCCGCTACCTCGCCCGCTGGTGCGCCCGGCGCGGACTGACCCCCAATCAGGTCACCACCGCCTCCCTGCTCACCGCCTTGATCGCGGCGGGCTGCGCGGCCACCGGCACCCGCGCCGGCTTCGTCGCGGCCGGTGTGCTGCTCATCGCCTCCTTCGTGCTGGACTGCACCGACGGCCAGCTGGCCCGCTACTCCCTGCAGTACTCCACCCTCGGCGCCTGGCTGGACGCCACCTTCGACCGCGCCAAGGAGTACGCCTACTACGCGGGCCTCGCCCTCGGCGCGGCCCGGGGCGGCGACGACGTGTGGGCCCTCGCCCTGGGCGCGATGGTCCTGCAGACCTGCCGGCATATCGTCGACTTCTCCTTCAACGAGGCGAATCACGACGCCACCGCCAACACCAGCCCTACCGCCGCACTTTCGGACAAACTGGACCGTGTCGGCTGGACGGTGTGGCTGCGCCGGATGATCGTCCTGCCGATCGGCGAACGCTGGGCGCTGACAGCGGTCCTCACGGCCGTCACGACCCCGCGCATCACCTTCTGCGCACTGCTCATCGGCTGCGCCTTCGCCGCGACCTACACCACGGCGGGACGTGTCCTGCGGTCGCTGACCCGCAGGGCCGAGCGGACGGACCGCGCCGCGCGGGCGCTGGCCGATCTGGCGGACAGCGGGCCGCTGGCGGCCCTGCTCGCACCCAAGGTGCCCGTCCCGGCTCCGCTGTGCGCCGCCGTCGGCGGGGGCGTCGTAGTGACGTCCGCCGCACTCTGGGGCGCCACCTGGCCGACCCTCGTCGCCGCGCTCGCCTGCGTCGCGCTGTCGGCGGCCGCCGTCTCACGCCCCCTCAAAGGCGCGCTGGACTGGCTGGTTCCGCCCTTCTTCCGGGCCGCCGAGTACGGGACCGTGCTGATCCTGGCAGCTGAATCGGAGGTGAACGGAGCACTTCCCGCTGCTTTCGGGCTGGTTGCGGCCGTCGCCTACCATCACTACGACACGGTCTACCGCATCCGTGGCGACGCGGGCGCACCCCCGCGGTGGCTGGTGCGGGCGATCGGGGGGCACGAGGGCCGGACGCTGGTGGTCGTGGCGCTCGCCGTGGTGCTGACCGCCGCTCAGTTCACGGTCGCGCTCACGGTCCTCGCCGTGGCCGTGGCCCTGCTGGTGCTCCTGGAGAGCATCCGGTTCTGGGTGTCCGCCCATCGACAGGGCGCGCCCGCCGTACACGACGAAGGAGAACCCGCATGATCGGCCTCGTGCTGGCGGCCGGCGCCGGCCGGCGTCTGCGCCCCTACACCGACACCCTGCCCAAGGCGCTGGTGCCGGTGGGGCCCGCGGGCGACGAGGACGGGACCGACGGGATCACAGTTCTCGACCTCACCCTCGCCAACTTCGCCGAGATCGGCCTGAGCGAGGCCGCGATCATCGTCGGCTACCGCAAGGAGGCCGTGTACGCCCGCAAGGCCGGGCTGGAGCGGAAGTACGGCCTGAAGCTCACGCTGATCGACAACGACAAGGCCGAGGAGTGGAACAACGCCTACTCCCTGTGGTGCGGGCGTGACGCGCTCAAGGACGGCGTGATCCTCGCCAACGGCGACACCGTGCACCCGGTCTCGGTGGAGCGCACGCTGCTCGCCGCGCGCGGCGACGGCAGGAAGATCATCCTTGCCCTCGACACCGTGAAGTCCCTGGCCGACGAGGAGATGAAGGTCGTCGTCGACCCCGAGCGGGGCGTCCGGAAGATCACCAAGCTGATGGACCCGGCGGAGGCCACCGGCGAGTACATCGGCGTCACGCTCATCGAGGGCGACGCCGCCCCCGAGCTGGCGGACGCCCTGCGGACCGTCTGGGAGAGCGACCCCCAGCAGTTCTACGAGCACGGCTACCAGGAGCTCGTGGGCCGGGGCTTCAGGATCGACGTGGCTCCCATCGGCGACGTGCCGTGGGTCGAGATCGACAACCATGACGACCTGGCACGGGGACGGGAGATCGCGTGCCAGTACTGACCCGGCTCATCCCGTCGCCGGTCGTCGTGGACATCCGCCCGGGTGCCCTCGACGACCTGGCCGCGGTCCTCGCCGACGAGCGGATATCGCACTCGGGCCGGCTCGCCGTCGCCGTCAGCGGCGGCTCCGGGGCCCGGCTGCGCGACCGTGTCGCCCCGCAGCTGCCCGGCGCCACCTGGTACGAGGTGGACGGCGGCACCCTCGACGACGCGGTCCGGCTGGCGAGCGACATCAGGGCCGGCCACTTCGACGCGCTCGTCGGGCTCGGCGGCGGCAAGATCATCGACTGCGCCAAGTTCGCCGCGGCGCGCGTCGGCCTCCCGCTGGTCGCCGTGCCGACGAACCTCGCGCACGACGGGCTGTGCTCCCCGGTCGCGACCCTCGACAACGACGCCGGGCGCGGCTCCTACGGCGTGCCCAACCCGATCGCCGTCGTCATCGACCTGGACGTCATCCGAGAGGCCCCGGTCCGCTTCGTCCGGGCGGGCATCGGCGACGCGGTCTCCAACATCTCCGCGATCGCCGACTGGGAGCTGGCCCACCGCGTCAAGGGCGAGAAGATCGACGGCCTGGCCGCCGCGATGGCCCGCCAGGCCGGCGAGGCGGTGCTGCGCCACCCGGGCGGCATCGGCGACAACGACTTCCTCCAGGTGCTGGCCGAGGCGCTGGTCCTCAGCGGTATCGCCATGTCGGTCTCCGGCGACTCCCGCCCGTCCTCCGGTGCCTGCCACGAGATCAACCACGCCTTCGACCTGCTGTTCCCCCAGCGGGCGGCCGCGCACGGCGAGCAGTGCGGACTGGGCGCGGCCTTCGCGATGCATCTGCGCGGCGCGCGCGAGGAGTCGGCGTACATGGCCGAGGTGCTGCGCCGGCACGGGCTTCCGGTGCTGCCGGAGGAGATCGGCTTCACCCCCGACGAGTTCGTCCGGGTCGTGGAGTACGCCCCGCGGACCAGGCCCGGCCGCTACACGATCCTCGAACACCTCGACCTGCAAACCCACCAGATCAAGGACACCTACGCCGACTATGTCAAGGCCATCGGTAGCTGAACTCCGCCCCGTCGTCCACCCCGCCGGGGTGAAGGACCGGCGCAGCGGTGAGCACTGGGCGGGACGCCTCTACATGCGTGAGGTGTCGCTGCGGGTCGACCGCTACCTGGTGAACACCAGGGTCACGCCCAACCAGCTCACGTACCTGATGACCGTCTGCGGCGTGCTCGCGGCCCCGGCCCTGCTGGTGCCGGGCGTCTGGGGTGCCGTCCTCGGCGTGGTGATGGTCCAGCTGTACCTGCTGCTGGACTGCGTCGACGGCGAGATCGCCCGCTGGAAGCAGCAGTTCTCCCTGGGCGGGGTCTACCTGGACCGGGTCGGCGCCTACCTCACCGACGCGGCCGTGCTCGTCGGCCTCGGCCTGCGCGCCGCGGACCTGTGGGGCGGCGGCCGTATCGACTGGCTGTGGGCCTTCCTCGGCACCCTGGCCGCCGTCGGCGCGATCCTGATCAAGGCCGAGACCGACCTCGTCGGGGTCGCCCGGCACCAGGGCGGGCTGCCGCCCGTCAAGGAGGCCGCGTCCGAGCCGCGCTCCTCCGGCATGGCGCTGGCCCGCCGGGCCGCCGCCGCGCTGAAGTTCCACCGGCTGATCCTCGGCATCGAGGCGTCGCTGCTGATCCTGGTGCTCGCGGTCCTGGACGCGAGCCGCGGCGACCTGTTCTTCACCCGGCTCGGCGTCGCCGTGCTGGCCGGGATCGCGCTGCTCCAGACGCTGCTGCACCTGGTGTCCATCCTTGTCTCCAGCAGGCTCCGGTGAGCCCCGGGATGCGGGTCGGGGCCGTCATCATCACGATGGGCAACCGGCCCGGGGAACTGCGCGCGCTGCTGGAGTCGGTCGCCAGGCAGGACGGCGACCCGATAGACGTGGTCGTCGTCGGCAACGGCTCACCCGTGCCCGAGGTCCCGCCGGGCGTGCGCACCGTGGAGCTGCCGGAGAACCTCGGCATCCCGGGCGGCCGCAACGTCGGCATCGAGGCCTTCGGCCCCAGCGGCCGTGACGTCGACATACTGCTGTTCCTCGACGACGACGGCCTGCTCGCCCGCGCGGACACCGCCGAGCTGTGCCGCCAGGCCTTCGAGGCCGACCCCAGGCTCGGCATCGTCAGCTTCCGTATCGCCGACCCCGACACCGGGGTCACCCAGCGACGCCACGTCCCCCGGCTGCGCGCCTCCGACCCGCTGCGCTCCTCACGTGTCACCACCTTCCTCGGCGGCGCCAACGCGGTCCGCACCCGGGTGTTCGCCGAGGTCGGCGGCCTGCCGGACGACTTCTTCTACGCGCACGAGGAGACCGACCTCGCCTGGCGCGCGCTCGACGCGGGCTGGCTGATCGACTACCGGTCGGACATGGTGCTGTACCACCCGACGACCGCTCCCTCGCGGCACGCGGTCTACCACCGCATGGTGGCCCGCAACCGCGTCTGGCTCGCCCGCCGCAACCTCCCGGCCGCCCTGGTCCCGGTCTACCTGGGCATCTGGCTCGCCCTCACGTTGCTGCGCCGCCCCTCGCGGCCGGCCCTGCGGGCCTGGTTCGGCGGCTTCAGGGAAGGCTGGAGGTCCCCCTGCGGCCCCCGCCGGCCCATGAAGTGGCGTACGGTGTGGCGGCTGACCCGACTGGGCCGACCTCCTGTCATCTGACAAGCTCGTCCCTGAGAGCATTCGGGGCGTAACGCTCGGCTCCCGGCCGCTGCCCAGCCCGCACAGGCTGCGCATCTCGAAGACGAAAGTTTCGACTAGTGAGTGAGACCACACACGACGGCACAGTCGCGGTGACCGCGCCCGTGTCACCCGACGAGGGACTGTCCGCGGCGGAGCTCGCCGCGAAGTACGGGCTGACCGTGAGCGGCGCCCGCCCCTCCCTCGTCGAGTACGTCCGCCAGCTCTGGGACCGGCGCCACTTCATCCTCGCGTTCTCGCGGGCGAAGCTGACCGCCCAGTACAGCCAGGCCAAGCTCGGCCAGGTCTGGCAGGTCGTCACGCCGCTGCTGAACGCGGCCGTGTACTTCTTCGTCTTCGGAGTGATCCTCGAGGCCGACCGCGGGATGCCCCGTGAGGTGTACATCCCGTTCCTGGTCACGGGCGTGTTCGTGTTCACCTTCACGCAGAGCTCGGTGATGGCGGGCGTCCGCGCGATCTCCGGCAACCTCGGCCTGGTGCGCGCCCTGCACTTCCCGCGCGCCTCGCTGCCGGTCTCCTTCGCTCTCCAGCAGCTCCAGCAGCTGCTGTTCTCGATGATCGTGCTGTTCTCCGTGACGTGCGCCTTCGGCAGCTACCCGGACCTGTCCTGGGTTCTGATCGTGCCGGCGCTGGCGCTGCAGTTCTGCTTCAACACCGGCCTCGCGCTGATCATGGCCCGGGCCGGTTCGAAGACCCCGGACCTGGCGCAGCTGATGCCCTTCGTGATGCGGACGTGGATGTACGCCTCCGGCGTCATGTACTCCATCCCGATCATGCTGGCGGACAAGCCGTCCTGGATCGCCAACGTCCTCCAGTGGAACCCGGCCGCGATCTACATGGACCTGATGCGCTTCGCGCTGATCGACGGCTACGGCTCCGAGAACCTCCCCGACCATGTCTGGGCGATCGCCGGAGGCTGGGCGATGCTGTTCGCGCTGGGCGGCTTCGTGTACTTCTGGAAGGCGGAGGAGAGGTACGGCCGTGGCTGACCATACGACCGAGGACCGCATCCCCACCGTCGTCGCGGACGAGCTGCACATCGTCTACCGCGTCAACGGCGCCAAGACCGGCAAGGGCAGCGCCACCGCGGCCCTCAGCCGCATCCTCAAGCGCCGCGAGGACCGCGGGGTGCGCAAGGTGCACGCCGTGCGCGGTGTCTCCTTCGTCGCCTACCGGGGCGAGGCGATCGGCCTGATCGGCTCCAACGGCTCCGGCAAGTCGACCCTGCTGCGCGCCATCGCCGGGCTGCTCCCCGCCGAGAGCGGCAAGGTCTACACCGACGGGCAGCCCTCGCTGCTCGGTGTGAACGCGGCGCTGATGAACGACCTGACCGGTGAGCGCAACGTCATACTGGGCGGGCTCGCCATGGGCATGACCCGCGAGCAGATCAAGGAGCGCTACCAGGAGATCGTCGACTTCTCCGGCATCAACGAGAAGGGCGACTTCATCACGCTCCCCATGCGGACGTACTCCTCCGGCATGGCCGCCCGCCTGCGCTTCTCCATCGCCGCCGCCAAGGACCACGACGTCCTCATGATCGACGAGGCGCTGGCCACCGGTGACCGAAAGTTCCAGAAGCGCTCCGAGGAGCGCATCAGGGAGCTGCGCAAGCAGGCCGGTACGGTGTTCCTGGTCAGCCACAACAACAAGTCGATCCGTGACACCTGCGACCGTGTGCTGTGGCTGGAGCGCGGCGAGCTGCGCATGGACGGACCCACCGCCGAGGTCCTCAAGGAGTACGAGAAGTTCACGGGCAAGTAGACAGCCGTTCAGGGCCCTGCCGGAACCGCTCCGGCGGGGCCCCGCGTCGTCGGCGAAGGGCCCCTGCGGCGGCTGCGAAGGAGACGTCAACTCCGGTCGGCCGTAGGAATCTTGAAGCCAATCGGTGTGTTCTTGTGATGCGCCGGACACCCCCACGGCCCGGGCCGCGTTGTACAACGTAAGCTGTACCGGTGCCGAAACGCGGCAAGTAGGGCCATAATGCGCGACACCCTCCAAGGGCGCAGTCGCCGGAACGCATGGCGGCGTGTCCGAAATAGTGTGAATTGGGTCGGCAGTGTAGAACGGGAGATGTGACGGCAATGGCTACGGAAACTCCCCAGCTCCGCAAGGCATGCGCCGTCCCCGCCGTAGGCAGCGAACGGTGACCGCGACCGCCACGACGCGCACGGACGGCACGGAGCGCGCGACGCTCGACAAGGCCGCGGCCGAGAACTTCCCCGTGGCCCCGTTCTTCCTGCCCGGCGCCTGGCGCACCGACCTCATGGCCGTCTACGGCTTCGCCCGCCTCGTCGACGACATCGGCGACGGCGATCTCGCCCCCGGCGGCGCCGACGCCCGGCTGCTCGGCGTCCCGCCCGAGCGGGCCGGCGACCGTATGGCCCTGCTGGACGCCTTCGAGGCCGACCTGCACCGTGTCTTCGACTCGGCCCCCCGCCACCCCCTGCTGCGCCGGCTCCGGCCGACGGTCCGCCGCTGCGGCCTCACCCCCGAGCCGTTTCTCGGCCTGATCGCCGCCAACCGCCAGGACCAGCTCGTCAAGCGGTACGAGACCTACGACGACCTGCTCGCCTACTGCGAACTGTCCGCGAACCCCGTGGGCCGGCTCGTCCTCGCCGTCACCGGCACCTCCACCCCCGAGCGCATCCGCCGCTCGGACGCGATCTGCACGGCCCTGCAGATCGTCGAGCACCTCCAGGACGTGGCCGAGGACCTCGGCCGCGACCGTATCTATCTGCCCGCCGAGGACATGCAGCGCTTTCACGTCCAGGAGGCGGACCTCGCCGCGGCGACCACCGGCGCGTCGGTGCGCGCACTGGTCGCCTACGAAGCGCAACGCGCCCGCGATCTCCTGAATGAAGGCGCCCCCCTCGTGGGTAGCGTGCACGGCAGGCTGAGGCTGTTGCTCGCGGGGTTCGTGGCGGGGGGAAGGGCGGCCGTCCAGGCGATCGCCGCCGCCCAGTACGACGTACTTCCCGGCCCGCCCAAGCCCGGCAAGCTCCGGTTGCTGCGTGAGGTGGGCGTGACCCTGCGAGGAGAGGGGTGATCCGGGCCGTGGAGTCTGCGCCACTCGTGTCCGCACAGGTACTCGCCGCCTACAGCTACTGCGAGGCCGTCACCGGACAGCAGGCACGTAACTTCGCCTACGGCATCCGGCTGCTGCCCGCGCCCAAGCGCCGTGCGATGTCGGCGCTGTACGCGTTCTCCCGGCGGGTCGACGACATCGGCGACGGCGATCTCACCGACGACGTGAAGTTCGACCGGCTCCAGGACACCCGGTCGCTGCTCGACCGGATCCGCGAGGACGCCGTCGGCGAGGACGACACCGACCCGGTCGGGGTCGCCCTGGCCCACGCCGCCCGGCACTTCCCGATCCCGCTCGACGGCCTCGACGAGCTCATCGACGGCGTCCTGATGGACGTCCGCGGCGAGGCCTACGAGACCTGGGACGACCTGAAGGTGTACTGCCGCTGTGTGGCCGGTGCCATCGGCCGGCTCTCGCTCGGCGTGTTCGGCACGGAGCCGGGGGCGCGCGGCGCCGAGCGTGCGCCCGAGTACGCCGACACGCTCGGGCTCGCGCTCCAGCTCACCAACATCCTGCGGGACGTCCGTGAGGACGCCGAGGGCGGGCGGGTCTACCTCCCCGCCGACGACCTGGCCAAGTTCGGCTGCTCGGCCGGGTTCGGCGGGCCGAACCCACCGGAGGGCTCCGACTTCGCGGGCCTCGTGCACTTCGAAGTGCGCCGGGCCCGCGCCCTCTTCGCCGAGGGCTACCAGCTGCTGCCCATGCTCGACCGGCGCAGCGGCGCCTGCGTCGCCGCCATGGCCGGTATCTACCGCCGTCTCCTCGACCGCATCGAACGCGAACCCGAGGCGGTACTGCGCGGCCGGGTCTCGCTGCCCGGACGCGAGAAGGCCTACGTCGCCGTGCGCGGCCTGTCCGGTCTGGACGCCCGGCATGTGACCCGTCGGACCGTCAGGAGGCGTGCCTGATGGACGGCACCCTGGGGCAGGGAGGCGCCGGCCCGAAGCGGCGGGCAACCCTCCGTGGCCGGATGGCGTCCCTGCCTGAGACGGCCTGCCGGGGCGCTGTGACGCCCCGCTGTGGGTGCGCAGGGGAGGGTGCGCGATGACCGACGGCACGCGGTCCGGACCCGCACGGGAGACGGTGGTGGTCGGCGCAGGGCTGGCCGGGATCACCGCCGCGCTCGCGCTCGCCGACGCCGGCGTGCGCGTCACCCTGCTCGAAGGCAGGCCGAGACTGGGCGGTCTGGCCTTCTCCTTCCAGCGTGGCGAACTGACCGTCGACAACGGCCAGCACGTCTATCTGCGCTGCTGCACCGCCTACCGCTGGTTCCTCGACCGGATCGGCGGCACGGCACTGGCTCCTGTGCAGGACCGGCTCGACGTGCCCGTCCTCGACGTCACCAAGCCCGAGGGCCGGCGGCTCGGCAGGCTGCGGCGCGACGCGCTGCCGGTCCCCCTGCATCTGGGGCGCAGCCTCGCGACGTATCCGCATCTCTCACTCGCCGAGCGTGCCAGAGCGGGCCGTGCCGCGCTCGCGCTCAAGGGCCTCGACCTCGCCGATCCGGCGCTGGACGCGCAGGACTTCGGCAGCTGGCTGGCCGCGCACGGTCAGTCGGCGCGTGCCGTCGAGGCCCTGTGGGACCTGGTCGGGGTCGCCACCCTCAACGCGGTCGCGGGCGACGCCTCGCTGGGGCTCGCCGCGATGGTGTTCAAGACCGGGCTGCTGTCCGACCCGGGCGCGGCCGACATCGGCTGGGCACACGTCCCGCTGGGCGAACTGCACGACCGGCTGGCGCGCAGGGCGCTCGACTCCGCGGGCGTCCGCACCAGGATCCGTTCACGCGTCACCTCCATCTCCCACAACGGCAACGGCCGTTGGAGCGTTCAGGTTCCCGGCGAGGTCGTGGGGGCCGACGCGGTCGTGCTCGCCGTACCCCAGCGCGAGACGTACGACCTGCTGCCGGACGGCGCGCTCGACGATCCGGCGCAGCTGCTGAGGATCGGCACCGCGCCGATCCTCAACGTCCATGTCGTCTACGACCGCAAGGTGGTCGACGCACCCTTCCTCACCGCGCTCGGCACCCCCGTGCAGTGGGTCTTCGACCGCACCGCCGCCTCGGGGCTGAAGTCCGGCCAGTACCTCGCACTGTCGCAGTCGGCCGCGCAGGACGAGATCGACGCGCCCGTGGCCGCGCTGCGTGAGCGGTACCTGCCCGAGCTGGAGCGCCTGCTGCCGCGGAGCCGTGGCGCCGGGGTGAGGGACTTCTTCGTGACCAGGGAGCGCACCGCGACCTTCGCTCCCGCCCCCGGCGTCGGACGGCTGCGGCCCGGCGCCCGCACCAAGGCATCCGGCCTGTACCTGGCCGGAGCGTGGACCGCCACCGGGTGGCCCGCGACCATGGAGAGTGCGGTTCGCAGCGGCATCGGCGCGGCGGACGCCGCGTTGCGTGCCCTGGGCCGGCCCCGCCCCCGCCATCTCTTCGACGTCGAGGAGGCGGCGTGAGGACCCAGCAGCGCGCGGCAGGCTCCCGCACCTCCGGCACCGCAACAAGAGGAGAGACTGTGCCCACTGTGCCCCCGGCCTCGAAGGCCGCTCGAGAGACCGCGGCGGACGTGGCCGCGCTCCTGGAGCGCGGCCGGACCCTGGCCACACCGGTACTGCGGGCGGCCGTCGACCGCCTGGCGTCTCCCATGGACACCGTCGCCGCCTACCACTTCGGCTGGATCGACGCCGCCGGCAACCCCGCCGACGGCGACGGCGGCAAGGCGGTACGCCCCGCCCTCGCCATCCTGTCCGCCGAGGTCACCGGAGGCGCCCCCGAGGCCGGCATCCCGGGGGCGGTCGCCGTCGAGCTGGTGCACAACTTCTCGCTGCTGCACGACGACCTGATGGACGGCGACGAACAGCGCCGGCACCGCGACACCGTCTGGAAGGTGCACGGCCCCGCCCAGGCCATCCTGGTCGGCGACGCCCTGTTCGCGCTGGCCAACGAGATCCTGCTGGAACTGGGCACCGTGGAGGCCGGCCGCGCCACCCGCCGGCTGACCACCGCGACCCGAGCCCTCATCGACGGCCAGGCACAGGACATCTCCTACGAGCACCGGGACCGCGTCAGTGTCGGGGAGTGCCTGGAGATGGAGGGCAACAAGACCGGCGCCCTGCTGGCCTGCGCCAGCTCCATCGGTGCCGTGCTCGGCGGCGCCGACGACCGCACCGCCGACAACCTGGAGAAGTACGGCTACCACCTCGGCCTGGCCTTCCAGGCCGTCGACGACCTGCTCGGCATCTGGGGCGATCCGGAGGCCACCGGGAAGCAGACCTGGAGCGATCTGCGCCAGCGCAAGAAGTCCCTGCCGGTCGTCGCCGCCCTCGCGGCCGGGGGCAGTGCCTCCGAGCGGCTCGGCGAGCTGCTCGCCGCCGACGCCAAGAGCAGCGACTTCGCGCAGTTCTCCGAGGAGGAGTTCGCGGCCCGCGCCGCCCTGATCGAGGAGGCCGGCGGCCGCGAGTGGACCGCCGAGGAGGCACGCCGTCAGCACACCGTCGCCATCGAGGCCCTCGACGCCGTCGCCATGCCCGACCGGGTACGGGAGCGGTTCGTGGCACTCGCCGACTTCGTCGTCGTACGAAAGAGATGATCACTATCGGCCGAATAGCCCTCGCTTAGTCGCCGGCCGGTGCAGCGGACCTCCGTGTGCACCGGCCGACGGCGGACCCACAGCAGACGCACCGATTGCCGCACTGCACGAAGGGGAAGCCATGACAGCGACGACCGACGGAAGTACCGGGGCCGTGCCGCCCCGGGCTGCCGCGGCCAGCGAAACCGACAGCACCGTCCCGGTGGCGGCTGGGGTCCACGAAGCCGCCGAACGCGCCGTCCGGCGCGCCACCGACCACCTCCTCGCCCGCCAGGACGCCGAAGGCTGGTGGAAGGGCGACCTGGAGACCAACGTCACCATGGACGCCGAGGACCTGCTGCTCCGTCAGTTCCTGGGCGTGCGCGACGAGTCCACGACGAGCGCCGCCGCCCTCTTCATCCGCGGCGAGCAGCGCGACGACGGCACCTGGGCCACCTTCCACGGCGGGCCCGGCGATCTCTCCGCCACCATCGAGGCCTACGTAGCCCTGCGCCTGGCCGGCGACTCACCCGAAGCGGCGCACATGGCCAGGGCGGCGGAGTGGATCCGCGCCCAGGGCGGCATCGCGGCGGCCCGGGTCTTCACCCGGATCTGGCTCGCCCTGTTCGGCTGGTGGAAGTGGGAGGACCTGCCCGAACTGCCGCCGGAACTCATCTGGTTCCCGAAGTGGCTGCCCCTCAACATCTACGACTTCGGGTGCTGGGCACGGCAGACGATCGTCCCGCTGACCGTCGTCTCCGCGAAACGCCCGGTACGGCCCGCGCCCTTCCCGCTGGAGGAGCTGCACACCGATCCGGACCACCCGAATCCGGCCAGGCCCCTCGCCCCGGCGGTGAGCTGGGACGGTGCCTTCCAGCGTCTCGACAGGGGGCTGCACGCCCTGCGCAAGGTCGTGCCGAGGAAGCTGCGGCGCGCGGCGATGCGGTCGGCCGCGCGCTGGATCGTCGAGCGGCAGGAGAACGACGGCTGCTGGGGTGGCATCCAGCCGCCGGCCGTGTATTCGCTCATCGCCCTGTACCTGCTGGGCTACGACCTCCAGCACCCCGTGATGCGTACGGGCCTCGAGTCCCTCGACCGGTACGCCGTGTGGCGCGAGGACGGGGCCCGGATGATCGAGGCCTGCCAGTCGCCGGTGTGGGACACCTGCCTGGCCACCATCGCGCTGGCCGACGCCGGTGTGCCGGCGGACCATCCGCAGTTGGTGAAGGCGGCGGACTGGATGCTGGGGGAGCAGGTCGTACGGCCCGGTGACTGGTCGGTCTGCAGACCGCAACTGCCGCCGGGAGGCTGGGCGTTCGAGTTCCACAACGACAACTACCCCGACATCGACGACACCGCCGAGGTGGTCCTCGCGCTGCGCCGGGTCCGCCATCACGACCCGGAGCGGGTGGAGAAGGCCATCGGGCGCGGGGTGCGCTGGAACCTCGGCATGCAGTCGAAGGACGGCGGGTGGGGCGCCTTCGACGTCGACAACACCAGCCGGTTCCCCAACCGGCTGCCCTTCTGCGACTTCGGCGAGGTCATCGACCCGCCGTCCGCCGACGTGACGGCGCACGTGGTGGAGATGCTCGCGGTGGAGGGCCTCGCCCACGACCCGCGGACCCGGCGCGGCATCGAGTGGCTGCTCGCCGAACAGGAGCCGGACGGCTCCTGGTTCGGACGCTGGGGCGTCAACTACGTCTACGGCACCGGTTCGGTGGTGCCCGCGCTGACGGCCGCGGGTTTCCCCGTCTCGCACCCGGCGATCCGGCGGGCGGTGACCTGGCTGGAGAGCGTCCAGAACGACGACGGCGGCTGGGGCGAGGACCTGCGGTCGTACAGGTACGTCAAGGAGTGGAGCGGCAGGGGGGCCTCCACCGCGTCCCAGACCGCCTGGGCGCTGATGGCGCTGCTGGCGGCGGGTGAGCGGGACTCCCGCGCGGTCGAGCGCGGCGTCGAGTGGCTCGCGGCGACGCAGCGGGAGGACGGCTCCTGGGACGAGCCGTACTTCACCGGGACGGGCTTCCCCTGGGACTTCTCGATCAACTACCACCTCTACCGGCAGGTCTTCCCGCTCACGGCCCTGGGCCGCTATGTGCACGGCGAGCCGTTCGCCCACAAGCCGCGCGCCGGGGCCAAGGGGAGCGGATGAGCGCCACCTCCGCCTCGCCGCCGCTGCTGATCGCCTGTGCGCTCGGTATCGAGCGGCTGGCGTTGCGGCTGGGTGAGCGGGGCGGCGCGGACGGGCCGGTGACGGTGCTGCGCACGGGCATGGGGCCGGCCGCGGCCGAGCGGTCCGTCTCACGGGCGCTCGCCGACCCCGCGCTCGCCGGTGCCGCCGTGCTGGCCACCGGCTTCTGCGCGGGGCTGGCGCCCGGCATGCACCCGGGTGACCTGGTGGTCGCCGAGGAGACCCGGGACCCGAGCGGTACGACGCCCTGCGTGGGCACCGGCCTGCTCGTCAGGGAACTCGGCCGTGCGGTGCCCGGCCGCACCGTGCACACCGGCCCGGTCACCGGCTCCGACCATGTCGTGCGCGGTCAGGAGCGGTCCGGCCTGCTGGCGACCGGCGCGATCGCAGTCGACATGGAGTCCGCCGCGACGCTGCTGAGCGCCGGGCGCTCGGGCGCACGTCCCGTTGCGGCCGTCCGGGTGGTCGTGGACGCTCCAGAACATGAACTCGTCCGTATCGGCACGGTGCGCGGTGGAATATCGGCTTTCCGCGTCCTTCGTTCCATTCTTCCCGCATTCTTTGAATGGCACCGTAATGTGCTGCTCCCCAGGAGGTGAGCCCGATGGCCATGCCGCTGCGCCAGTCCATCAAGGTCGCTACATACTTGGCTGAACAAAAGCTCCGCAGGCGCGACAAGTTCCCGCTGATCGTCGAGCTGGAGCCCCTGTTCGCCTGCAACCTGAAGTGCGAGGGCTGTGGCAAGATCCAGCACCCTGCCGGGGTGCTGAAGCAGCGCATGCCGGTCGCGCAGGCCGTGGGAGCGGTGCTGGAGTCCGGGGCGCCGATGGTGTCGATCGCGGGCGGCGAACCGCTGATGCACCCTCAGATCGACGAGATCGTGCGGCAGCTGGTGGCCAGGCGGAAGTACGTCTTCCTGTGCACCAACGCGATGCTGCTGCGCAAGAAGATGGACAAGTTCAAGCCCTCGCCGTACTTCGCCTTCGCCGTGCACATCGACGGCCTGCGCGAGCGGCACGACGAGTCGGTCGCCAAGGAGGGCGTGTTCGACGAGGCGGTGGCGGCCATCAAGGAGGCCAAGGAGCGCGGCTTCCGGGTGACCACCAACTCCACCTTCTTCAACACCGACACCCCGCAGACCGTCATCGAGGTGCTCAACTACCTCAACGACGACCTCCAGGTCGACGAGATGATGATCTCGCCCGCCTATGCGTACGAGAAGGCGCCCGACCAGGAGCACTTCCTCGGCGTGGAGCAGACCCGCGAGCTGTTCAAGAAGGCCTTCTCCGGCGGCAACCGGCGCCGCTGGCGGCTCAACCACTCGCCGCTCTTCCTGGACTTCCTGGAGGGCAAGGTCGACTTCCCGTGCACCGCGTGGGCGATCCCGAACTACTCGCTCTTCGGCTGGCAGCGCCCCTGCTACCTGATGAGCGACGGGTACGTGCCGACGTACCGCGAACTGGTCGAGGAGACCGACTGGGACAAGTACGGCCGCGGCAAGGACCCGCGGTGCGCCAACTGCATGGCGCACTGCGGCTACGAGCCCACCGCCGTCCTCGCCACCATGGGGTCGCTGAAGGAGTCGCTGCGCGCCATGCGCGAGACGGTCTCCGGAAACCGGGAGTGAGGTCATGACCGCCGTTCCCCTGGGCGTCCCCGGCATTCCGGCGCGGCCGTTCGCCGAACGGCGCGCGTCGCGGCATATCCAGGCCGGGCCGGTGGCGGTCGGGGGCGGGGCGCCGGTGCCGGTGCAGTCGATGACGACGACGATGACGACGACGCGTACGTCGGACATCGGTGCCACGCTCCAGCAGATCGCCAAGGGCGAGGTCATCGAGTGATCGCCGAACAGGTGGAGCGGGACGGGGCGGCGATGGACGCCCCCGCCGGCACGGGGAAGCCGGCAGTGACTGTGAGCTGACACGAGGCACGGACCGAGAGGGGGCCCGAGCGTGACGATTCTGGAGAACATCCGGGGACCACGTGACCTGAAGGCGCTGTCCGAGGGGGAACTTGGCGAACTGTCCGAAGCGATCCGGCAGTTCCTGGTGCACGCCGTCGCCAGAACCGGCGGCCATCTCGGGCCGAATCTGGGCGTGGTCGAACTGTCCCTCGCGCTCCACCGGGTCTTCGAGTCCCCGGTCGACCGCATCCTGTGGGACACCGGCCACCAGAGCTATGTGCACAAGCTGCTGACCGGGCGTCAGGACTTCTCCAAGCTGCGCGGCAAGGGCGGCCTGTCCGGCTACCCCTCGCGCGAGGAGTCCGAGCACGACGTCATCGAGAACTCGCACGCCTCCACCGCGCTGGGCTGGGCCGACGGGCTCGCCAAGGCGCGCCGGGTGCGGGGGGAGAGGGGCCATGTCGTCGCGGTGATCGGCGACGGCGCGCTCACCGGCGGAATGGCCTGGGAGGCGCTGAACAACATCGCGGCCGCCAAGAACCGGCCGCTGATCATCGTCGTCAACGACAACGAGCGCTCGTACGCCCCCACCATCGGCGGCCTCGCCAACCACCTCGCGGCGCTGCGCACCACCGACTCGTACGAGAGGGTGCTGGCCTGGGGCAAGGACGTGCTCCAGGGCACGCCCCTCGTCGGGCACACCCTCTACGAGGCGCTGCACGGCGCCAAGAAGGGCCTCAAGGACGCCTTCGCGCCGCAGGGGATGTTCGAGGACCTCGGCCTGAAGTACGTCGGGCCGATCGACGGACACGACGTGAAGGCCGTCGAGTCGGCGCTGCGGCGCGCGAAGCGCTTCCACGGGCCGGTGCTGGTGCACTGCCTCACCGAGAAGGGGCGTGGCTACGAACCCGCCCTCGCGCACGAGGAGGACCACTTCCACACCGTCGGTGTGATGGACCCGCTGACCTGCGAGCCGCTGGCTCCCGCGGGCGCGCCGTCCTGGACCTCGGTGTTCGGGGACGAGATCGTGAGGATCGGGGAGGAGCGGGAGGACGTCGTGGCGATCACGGCGGCCATGCTGCACCCGGTGGGACTGGGCAGGTTCGCGGAACGCTTCCCGGACCGCGTGTGGGACGTCGGGATCGCCGAGCAGCACGCCGCCGTCTCCGCGGCCGGTCTCGCCACCGGCGGACTGCACCCGGTCGTCGCCGTCTACGCCACCTTCCTCAACCGCGCCTTCGACCAGCTCCTGATGGACGTGGCGCTGCACCGCTGCGGGGTGACCTTCGTCCTGGACCGGGCCGGGGTGACCGGAGTCGACGGGGCCTCGCACAACGGCATGTGGGACATGTCGATCCTCCAGGTCGTGCCCGGGCTGCGGATCGCGGCGCCGCGTGACGCCGACCAGCTGCGGGCGCAGCTACGGGAGGCGGTCGCCGTCGACGACGCGCCCACGCTGGTGCGGTTCCCCAAGGAGTCCGTGGGGCCGCGCGTCCCGGCGGTCGACCGGGTGGGCGGCATCGACGTACTGCACCGGGCCGGGGCACCCGAGGTGCTGTTCGTCGCGGTGGGCGTGATGGCGCCGGTGTGCCTGCAGGCCGCCGAGCTGCTCCAGGCCCGGGGAATCGGCTGCACGGTGGTGGACCCACGGTGGGTCAAGCCCGTGGATCACGCCCTGCCCGGCCTCGCCGCCGAGCACCGGCTGGTGGCCGTGGTCGAGGACAACAGCCGGGCGGCGGGGGTCGGTGCCGCTGTGGCGCTGGCGCTGGGCGACGCCGACGTGGATGTGCCGGTCCGGCGGTTCGGCATCCCGGAGCAGTTCCTGGCGCACGCCAAGCGGGGTGAGGTACTCGCCGACATCGGTCTCACACCGGTCGAGATCGCCGGGCGGATCGGCGCGAGCCTTGCCGTACGCCAGGAGCGGTCCCGGCAGGGCGCCGGTGCCGGCCGGGAGCGCGCCGCACCGCCGCAGCCCTCCAGGGGGGCCGTCGTACCGGTGCCGGAGCAGCCCACCAGGGCGACCGCCGCCGGGGAACCGCTGTCCAAGGAGAATCTCAATGACGAAGTCAAGCCGTCTGCGTGACCGGTGGGGCGGGGGTGAACAGTCTCTTGTCACGCAGCATCGCCCACAGCACGTCGACGCGGCGCCGGGCGAGCGCGAGCAGGGCCTGCGTGTGCAGCAGCCCC
>NZ_JBIDCW010000032.1:0-89029 GCF_043204795.1 Streptomyces sp. NPDC047706
GGGGCTGCTGCACACGCAGGCCCTGCTCGCGCTCGCCCGGCGCCGCGTCGACGTGCTGTGGGCGATGCTGCGTGACAAGAGACTGTTCACCCCCGACCCACCGGTCACGCAGACGGCTTGACTTCGTCATTGAGATTCTCCTTCGCTGCTGTCACTGCCGCCTGCGCGGTCGGGGGCGGCGCCGTGGCCGGGACGGCGACCGCCGCCGCGCGCCCATCCGTCGCGGTAGGCCGCCATACGGTCGCGTACGAGTTCGGGGGTGCGCCGGTCGTCGTCACGGGGGGCGGACGACTGCTGCGGGTCCGAGGGGCGTCGCTCGCGCAGTTGCGGGGCGAGGCTGGCCTGCCGTACCCGGCGGGGCAGGTCCTCGGATCCTTCGTCGGGGTCGGGGGGGCGGTGCAGGCGCAAGGCGGTGACTCCGGGGGGCGGGGTTTCGGGGCCGGTCTGCGCCGGGTCCGGGGCGGGGGCCACCAAGGCGGGCCGGTCACCGGTGGTCGGGACGACTTCCTGGTGGAGGGGGCCGCCTGGCACGCGCGCGTACTCGTGTTCCGGGTCCGCAGCCTGGTTGCTGTAACGTTCCGGCACGCCGCTGTGCAGCAGGGCGGTGGGCAGCAGAACGACCGCGGTGGTACCGCCGTAGGGGGAGGTGCGCAGGTGCACCTTGATCTCGTGACGTGCGGCGAGCCTGCTGACGACGAAGAGGCCGAGCCGGTCGCTGTCGAACAGGTCGAGGGCTTCGGACTGGGCGATACGGCGGTTGGCCTCGGCGAGGGTGTCGTTGCCCATGCCCAGGCCGCGGTCCTCCACCTCGATGGCGTAGCCGTTGCCCACGTGTTCACCGGTGACGCGCACGCGCGTGTGCGGGGGTGAGAACTGGGCGGCGTTCTCGACGAGCTCGGCCAGCAGATGGGTCAGGTCGGCGACGGCGGCGCCGATGACGAGGGCCGCGGGGAGCTGCCGTACCTCCACGCGTGCGTAGTCCTCGATCTCGGAGACGGCCGCGCGGACCACGTTGGTCAGGGAGACCGGCATGCGCCAGGCCCGGCCGGGGGCCGCGCCGGAGAGGATGATCAGGCTCTCGGCGTGGCGCCGCATCCGAGTGGTGAGGTGGTCGAGCCGGAACAGGTCGCTCAGTTCGTTCGGGTCGTCGGAGCGGCGTTCCATGCTGTCCAGGAGACCCAGCTGACGGTGGACGAGGACCTGGCTGCGGCGGGCGAGGTTGACGAACACGCCGGAGATGCCGCTGGCGAGTTCGGCGCGTTCCACGGCGGCGCGCAGCGCGGCCCGGTGCACGGTGCCGAGGGCCTCGGCGACCTGCCCGACCTCGTCCTCGGCGGGCGGCCCGGGCGGTGCCTCGGCCCGGACGTCGATCTCCTCCCCGGCGCGCAGTTTGCGCATGGCCTCGGGGAGTTTGCGCCGGGCGATCTCCAGGGCGCTGTTGCGCAGGCTGATCAGTTCGACGACGAGGCCGCGCCCGATGCGCACCGAGATGACGAGGGACGCGGCGACGGCGGCGAGGCCGAAGAGAACAGCCGCGCCCGCGGGGGTGAGCAGACCACGGGCGAAGGGGTCGGCCCGGTCGGCCACTCCCCGGGCGGCGTCCTGCTCGATGGTGCGCATACCGTCCTGTACGCGCGCGTGCGCGGGAGCCCACGTGGTTTCGGGCGCGGCCTTGATCGCAGCGGATCCCGGCCCGCTCGTCAGGACCTTGTCCTCGATGGCGAGCATGGCCGCGTAGTCCCCGCCCTCGGCGAGTTGGCGCCAGGCGGCGCGTTCGTCGCCGCGCAGGTCTGCGACGGCGGCGTCGGTGAGGGCGCGGCGGGTGTCGACCGCGCCGGTGAAATGCCGCATCCGCTCGCCGTCCAGGCGGCCCGCGAGCCGGCCGCTGGACAGCAGCACGTCCTCCCTGGCCAGGGCCTCACCCGCGCGGGAGAACTCCAGCAGCACGCGCACGTCGGAGCCGAGTTCGGCGTCCTGGATCCCGGTGAGGGCACCGCCCACGCCGAAGGCCGTGGAGATGGTCTTCGTGTACTGCTCGTAGGCCTCGTCCCACCCGGCGCGGCGGTCCAGCACATCGGCGCGCAGCGTCCGCAGTCCCTCGGTACCGGCCACGAAGGCTTCCAGCCGCTGGGCGACTCCCTCGGGCAGTTCCTGTCCGTCGGCGACGGTGTTGCGATCGCCGAGCCGCAACTGCCCTACGGCCTGGTCCGTGCGCTTGGCGAGCCGCTGCAGCTCGCCACTGGCCCCGGCCGAAGGGTCGGTTGCGTGCCGGACGGCGGCGGCGCGCTCGGCCTGGAGCGCGGCCACGGTGGCGGCGACTGGGGCGCGGACATCGGAGTCCACGCGCTGCAACTGCCGCAGCCCGGCGATGTCCTGAACGGTGCTGACGGTGGCGTATGCCCACAGGGCCAGCAGTGACACTACGGGCACCATCAGCAAGCAGACGATCTTGGCGCGCACGGTACGCGGGCGTATGTGCCAGTGCTCCCCCGCGCGCGTGGGTCCACCCGTCACGTCGGTGTCGGGGGTGTCCTGCGGGCTTTCGTCAGCCGGTGGTCCGGCGTGGGCGCGGCGGCCGCGCGCGGGGGACGGGGGCGGCGTCTCGGCGCCTGTACCGGAATTCCTACGGGGGGTACGCATGGCCTCCTCGTTCGGAAGGGGGTTCGGGTGCGGTCCGGTAGAGGTCGCGCCGTCAGTGGGCGCCGCTCCCGAGGGGCCGCTGGGCCGATGCGGATGCCTCGCGCTCCCCGGCTGTCGGTGACAGCGCCACGAAGGCGGAGGTCAGGAAGAGATAGGACCCGAGGCCGACGGCGAGGGGGAAGACGAACTGCATCGCCGTGGCCCCGGGCAGCACCTCGCTGGAGGGCGTGACCTGCACGCGCACCGCGAACATCCCGGTGTAGTGCATGCTGCTCACGGCCGCGCCCATGACGAGGGAGGCGACGGTGACCGCGACGGGCGACTTGATGTTGAGCGCCGCCCACAGGGCCGCGGTCGCCGCCACGACGGCGATCACGACGGAGAGGGCGACCCGCATCGGGTCGTACGACACGTCACCGTGCAGGCGTACCGCCGCCATGCCCAGGTAGTGCATGCTCGCGACGCCCAGCCCGGTGGTGAGGCCGCCGATGAGCAGCGCACGGGCCCGGTCGCGGCCGTAGCCGACCGCGAACACGCCGGCGCAGACGACGATCATGGCCACGAGCAGGCTGAGGACGGTGAGCGGTACGTCGTAGCGGATCTCGGTCCCGCTGACGCTGAAGCCGAGCATGGCCACGAAGTGCATGGTCCAGATGCCGGTGCCGATGGCCGAGGCAGCCGTGATCAGCCAGTTGCGGCGCGAGCGGCCGGTGGCGCCTAGCGCCCGGACCGTGCAGCGCAGGCCCAGTGCGGCGCCGGTGCAGGCCATGACGTACGACAGTACGGGGGTCAGCCAGCCCAAGGCGGCGTGGTCCAGGTGTCCCATGGCCAAGGGACGCTAGCGGGGGCACGGGAGCACAAAGGGGGCGCATTTCGAAAGGTGTTGGAATATGACACAGATATGTACCTGAACGATCGCGTCCCGCTCGAACATGTGCGTCGGGGCGTCCTCCGTGCCAGTGAGGGATCATGACGAACATGAGCGACGACCGCACGCACGTCCAGGAGTTCTTCGCGGCCCGCGCGGCCGACTGGGACAGCCGGTTCCCCGACGACGGCCCCGCCTACGCGGCCGCGGTGGCCGAACTAGGCCTGCGGGAGGGCGACCGCGTTCTCGACGCGGGCTGCGGCACCGGACGTGCCCTGCCGCAGCTGCGCGCGGCCGTGGGCGCCTCGGGGGTGGTCCTCGGGGCCGATCTGACTCCGGCCATGCTGCAGGCCGCCGTACGGGCCGGACGGGACCGTGACGGGCGGCTGCTGGTAGCCGACGTGGCGGCGCTGCCACTGCGCTCGGAGTCGCTCGACGCGGTGTTCGCGGCGGGCCTGATCGCCCACCTGCCCGACCCGGCGCGGAACCTGCGGGAGTTGGCGCGCACGGTGCGCCCCGGCGGCAGGCTCGCCCTCTTCCACCCGATCGGCCGCGCGGCCCTCGCCGCACGGCAGGGCCGTCACATCACCCCGGACGACCTGCGCGCCGAGCCCAATCTCGGGCCATTGCTGGCGGGTTCGGGCTGGACCATGACGTCGTACGTCGATCAGGACAACCGATTCCTCGCGCTGGCCGTCCGGGAGGACTGACCACCCCCGGCACTTCACCGCGCCTTCCCTCTTCTGCCGCCGCGACTCCAACCCTACGTTGAGTAGCAGCGGGTGGGCGTCGGGCGAGGCAAGCCGCGAAGGGGGAAGGTGGTCACTGTGTTCGACAGGGTTCGCAAGCTCTGGGCCGGATTCCGTGAGACGGCACGCGAGGAGCGGACGTCGGGCCCGGACCGGCGTGCGCACAATCTCTTCGAGGCCGCGGCGGCGTACGTGTCAGCCTGCGCGGAGGACGACCAGGACCGCATCGACGAGGCGGCGGGGTGGGTGTCGCCCGAGGCGTTGTCGTTCGGGGTGAACGAGCTGGCGTGCCGGGCCGTCATCGCGCTGGCCCGGGAGCGCGACCAGTCGCCGCGGACGGTCGCACGCGAGCTGCTGGGGCTGCCGGCGGTGTGAGGGACGGGCGGAGGACGGTCGTCTTGGCCCTGTCCGGGCGGACAACCGCAGGTCCGGTGGTACGCGGAGTCGTGACAAGCGGCTTCCGCTCGCACTAGGGTGCGCGCCGATGGACGAACCCCTGGGGAGGCTGGGATGGCCGGGACGGATGCGGATGCCGTCGCCGCCGAGGACGACGCGCTCTACGTGCTCACTGCGGTGCTGTTGACGCCGGCGCGTTTCCCGAGCGTGCTGGGCGACGACTACCCCGAGGCCTGTGCGGCCCTGGGCATCGCGCCGCTGGCCGACGGGTACGGGCTCGTGTTCGGCCAGGACGGCGAGGGCGCGCGGTGGACGGTCGTCACCGACGACGTGTCGCTGGTCGCGGTCGCCATCGCCTCCTGGGACTGCGGCATGGAGTACCACCTCTCTCCCGACGAGGGGTCCGTCGTCGCCGCCCTGCCTGGCTGGCCGCTGGCGGTCGCCGTCGCGGCTCCCGGCGTGCCCGCGCCGCACGATCCTGACCCCGAGGTGGCGGGCTGCGCGCCGCTTTCGCCGCCGGACACCACGGGCTGGGGCTCGGCCCAGCGCCGGCTCGGGGCGGACGAGATCGCGGTGCAGTGGTCGTCGTGGCGGGAGCAGATCGACGACAAGGAGTTCGTCGTCCCCCAAGGCGACTCCGAACCCGCCCCGGACGAGCAGGCCGGCCCGGAGCGCAGGGCGATCCGGCGCGTCCTCGCGGAGGCCCACGCGTACGTCGACACCCCGCCGCCCCTGGGCCGGGTCCGGTCGTCCTTCGCCACGGGCGACGCGCGCACGCTGCGCGCGGACGGCCCGGGCTGGTCGCTGGTGGCGAGGACGGACGACATGGCGTTCCTGCTCCTCGACGAGAAGCCCGGCGAGGTACTGCCGGTGGGTCGGGGGCCCAAGCTCCCCGCGCTGCTGGAGGCACTGGACAAGATGGCGGTGCGGCCGACCTGAAGGTGTGCAGCAACGGCGAGGTCTGCCGTATCGGCCTCCTGGCCCTGCCCGGCATCCGACACCCGAGTAACCGCAAGGGTCCCAGTGTCCTCGCCAGTCTCAAGATCTCCGGATGCAGCAGCAGCGAGGTCTGAAAACACGGCGTGCCGAGGGTCGCCTTGCGCCGGCTGTGCCCGGCCTCCTGCAGCCGACGACCGCCGGACCTCCTGCCCTGCCGGACGTCACCGGCCTGCTGCATGCGGGTGTCCTGCATGCGGACGCTGCCCCGGGCACGGCCCCCGTACGCAGCAAGGGGCTCCACGACCTGTGTCGGACACCCATGCCTGAGCTGAACGGCATGTGGTGCCAGTCCATGGAAGACACGCGGCGCCCGCCCCACGATGGGCAGCCCGCGGCTCGGCGTCTGTGCCGTGCCCTGTCGTCACGTCCTGGAGGCCCGCATGCGTCCGTCCCCCGGCGTCCCCCTGCTCGCCGCCGCGCTCCTGGCGGGTGCCCTCACTGCGCCGGCCCCGGCCCTTGCCCAAGGGGGCGGGGGCGCCCACTGCACGCGTCAGGACCGCGTGCGGGTGCCGGGCGCGGCCTTGCAGCAGGCGGCCTGTCTGGATGACCTGACCACCACCGGTCTCGCCGGTACCCCGTACACCGACCTGGCCGACCAGGCGGGGCTGACGGCGCAAGCCACGCGCACGCCGTCCGGCGTGCCGGGGCTGCAGGTCGACGGGTACTTCCCGGACTCGTCCCGCTTCAACGCCACGCACGGCTGGCGGCATGACGCGCAGTTCGTCATACGGCTGCCGGACCGCTGGAACGGCGGCCTGGTCGTCACCGGCGCTCCGGGCACCCGCAGGCAGTACGCGACGGACAGGGCGATCTCCGACCGGGTACTGGCCCAGGGTTACGCGTACGCCGCGACCGACAAGGGCAACAACGGCACCGACTTCTATCGCGACGGCGAGCGGGCCGGGGACGCGATCGCCGAATGGAACGCCCGCACGACGCAGCTCACGCGCGCGGCGCGCAAGGTGGTCGCCCAGCGCTACGGCCACGCCCCGCACCGCACCTACATGACGGGCATCTCCAACGGCGGCTACCTGACGCGGTGGCAGTTGGAGAACCATCCGGAGCTGTACGACGGCGGGGTCGACTGGGAGGGCGCCCTGTGGACGGCGGAAGGCCCGAATCTGCTCACTTCGCTGCCCACGGCGGTGGCGCGGTCGTACGGCTCGGCGTCGGACGAGGACATGTACGGCGTGGGCTTCGCGCCTGAGTCCGAGTTCCTCTGGTCGTACCACGAGAAGGCCTACTGGGGTGTCACGCAGAAGACCTATCGTGCGGAGTTCGACCCGGCGTACGACCCGGATTGCCCCGGACCCTCGGCCGGGACCACTCCCGAGGAGATCCTCGCGCCCTGCACGTCCGACGCGACCTACCACTACGCCTCGCGCCCGGCCTCCGTCCGTCGTGCCGTGGCCCGGGTGGCGCTGACCGGGCGCATCGGCAAGCCGCTGATCACGTTGCACGGGGACATGGACGCGCTGCTGCCCAAGGCCACCGACTCGGACGTCTATGCCCGCATGGTCGACAGGCGGGGGCGGGGGCCGTTGCACCGCTACTACACGGTCCAGGGCGGTACGCACGTCGACGGGCTGTACGACACCCATCCCGACCGGCTGCGGCCGATCCTGCCCTGCTACCGATCGGCCTTCGATGCGCTGGTCGCGTGGGTGGAGCGGGGGGTCCGGCCGCCCGCGGACCGGACCGTAGGACGGCCCGCGGACGGTGACGTGGTCGACAGGTGTGCGCTGGACGACGGGGCCGCACCGGGCCGGTAGCCCGTCAGCGACCCAGCTCCTTGCGCGTGACCCGGCGCAGCCTACGGCGCTGCGACGGGTCCAGCGTGAGGTACGCGGCGGCCGGGACGCCCAGCACTATGAGCAGCGCCGCCCACCAAGGCAGCCAGATCAAAAGGATGAGCCCGACCGCCACACCCCCTGCGGCGATCTTCGCGTTCTTCGACATGTGTGTCGCCTCCTTCGCGGCCACGGCCGCTCTCTGTATCTGAAAACGGGCTCGCGTTTCCGGCGGTTCCGGCCGCAGCCCTGAGACGCACCCTGAGAGATCCCTGATACTCGCCCCCTAGCCACCCTGAGAGTCCAAATGTAATCAGGGTCATATCTCAAGCATGCCGGGCAGCTCGAGGAGGTGCTGTAATCCCGACGACCTTGCCCGACTAGTCAAACTTGAGGAATGCGGCCATATCTGTGCAGAGGATTCCCACGGCAACCACCTCCGAAATCTCCGAACTGGCCCAGTGCTGTGCTGTATTCGTCCCCGGTGACCCGGCCCGCACCGGCCGCGTCGCCTTCTGGCGCCCCGACGGCACCGCGGCGCCGGTCGTGAACGGCGGCACCGTCGAGGAACTGACCGTCGTACTGCCCGGCGCCGACGGCTTGGAGCGGGTCGACGTGCCCGCCGTCGTGCTGGCCGTGCGCGCGGCACTGCCGGTCCTCACGCGCGCGCGTGCCACAGGGCACGGACACCGGGCGGCCGTGTTCTGGGGCGCCGCCGCCGTGCTGGGGCTGCAGTTCGTGGCCCGGGGCCTGCTGCTGCCCGGTCTGTCGCACGGCGACAACGACGCCTGGCGTGCGGGGCCGCTGCGCGCCGAGGACATCGAGGGCGTTCGCCGGCTGGCCGCCGCGCTGCCGCCCGAGGCGCACGCCGTACCGCTGGACGGCCCGGGGCCGCCGCGGCTGCCCCACCCGGAGCGCCTGTTGCGGGCCTTCCTGGACGCGGTCGCCGACACACTGCCCCGCTCGCCCGCCGCAGCGCTCGTCACAGGCGGCCCGGCCTACGCCGTACCGGAGCCGCAGCATCTGCCCGAGCTGCGGCCGTGGGCCGCGGACGTGGCCGCCGGGCACGACTCGGGCGTTCGGATATCCCTGCGCATCGACGCGCACGGCCTGACGACGGAGGCAGACAAGGCACCGGCCTTCCGGGCGGTGCTCCAGTTGCACAGCGTGAGCGACCCCTCGCTCGTCGCGGACGCCGCACAGGTGTGGGCCGGGACGGGCCCCACCGGCCGGGCCTTCGGACCCCGCGCGCGGATGGACGCGCTGCTCGCTCTGCGACGCGCGGCGCGGGCCTGGCCCGCGCTCACCCCGGTGCTGTCCGCCGCCGTGCCGGACGCCGTCGATCTCACCGACGAGGAGGTGACCGAGCTTCTCGGGGAATACTCGGCGGCCCTCGCAGGCGCAGGCGTCGACGTGCACTGGCCCCGGGAGCTGGCCCGCGACCTCACCACCCGCGCGGTGGTCGGCCCGCCGGACGACGACGAAAGGGCCCCCGCGCGGCTCTCCCGGGACACGCCGTCGTTCCTGTCGGCGGACGCGCTCTTCGCATTCGACTGGAGGTTCACGCTGTGCGAGCGGCAACTCACGCGCGAGGAGCTGGACCAGCTCGCCTGGGCGAACCGGCCCGTGGTGCGGCTGCGGGACCAATGGGTGCTGATCGACCCTCAGGAGGTGCTTGGCGCCCGCGCGCAGCAGGACCGCAAGATCGCGCCACTCGACGCGCTCGGGGCCGCTCTGACGGGCTCGACCGAGGTCGACGGCCGCCGGGTCGAGGTGGAGCCGACCGGCTGGCTGGCGGCGCTGCGGCAACGGCTGGCGGACCCGGAGGCGCAGGAACCGGTCGAACAGCCGGCCGCGCTCGCCGCCGAACTGCGCGACTATCAGCGGCGCGGGTTGTCATGGCTGGCCCGGACGACGTCCCTGGGGCTCGGCTGCTGTCTCGCCGACGACATGGGGCTCGGCAAGACGGTCACCTTGATCGCCCTGCATCTTCACCGGCAGTCCGACCTCTCGGCCGCCGGTCCCACCCTCGTGGTCTGCCCGACGTCCCTGATGGGCAACTGGCAGCGGGAGATCGAGAGGTTCGCGCCCGGCACACCGGTGCGGCGTTTCCACGGATCCCGGCGTGGCCTGGACGGCGTGGCCGACAGCGAGTTCGTCCTGACGACGTACGGCACGATGCGGCTCGACGCGCGGCGGCTCGCGGAGGTGCCGTGGGGGCTCGTGGTCGCGGACGAGGCCCAGCATGTGAAGAACCCGTTCTCGGCGACCGCGCGGGAGTTGCGGTCCATCGGGGCACGCGCGCGCGTGGCGCTCACCGGCACGCCTGTCGAGAACAACCTCTCGGAGCTGTGGGCGATCCTCGACTGGACCACGCCGGGGCTGCTCGGTCGCCTGGGCACATTCCGGAGCCGGTACGCGCAGGCCGTGGAAGGAGGCCAGGACCCCGCCGCCGCGGAACGGCTGTCCCGGCTCGTACGGCCGTTCCTGCTGCGCCGCCGCAAGTCGGATCAGGGCATCGCGCCCGAGTTGCCGCCGAAGACGGAGACCGATCGCGCGGTGTCACTCACCACGGAACAGGCGGGGCTCTACGAGGCCGTGGTGCGCGAGACCCTCGCGGAGATCGCGAACGCCGGCGACATGGCCCGGCGCGGGCTCATCATGAAACTGCTGACCGGCCTGAAGCAGATCTGCAACCATCCGGCGCAGTACCTCAAGGAGGAGGCACCGAGAATCGCCGGGCGCTCGGGGAAGCTCGAACTGCTCGACGAGTTGCTCGACACGATTCTCTCCGAGGAGGCGGGCGTTCTGGTCTTCACCCAGTACGTGGCCATGGCCCGGTTGATCGAGCGGCACCTGGCGGCCCGCGGCGTGCCCTCACAGTTCCTGCACGGCGGCACACCCGTCCCCGCGCGCGAGGCGATGGTACGGCGCTTCCAGGACGGTGAGGTTCCCGTGTTCCTGCTGTCGCTGAAGGCGGCGGGCACGGGCCTGAATCTCACGCGGGCCGAGCATGTCGTGCACTACGACCGCTGGTGGAACCCCGCGGTCGAGGCGCAGGCGACGGACCGCGCGTACCGCATCGGGCAGGACCGGCCCGTGCAGGTGCACCGGCTGATCGCCGAGGGAACCATCGAGGACCGCATCGCCGAGATGCTGAACCGCAAACGGGAGCTGGCCGACGCCGTGCTGGGCTCCGGTGAGGCCGCGCTCACCGAGCTGAGCGACGCGGAACTGGCCGATCTGGTGGAGCTGCGAGGGGCGACGCGATGAATCAGTACGACGAGACGGAGCGCACGTTCGCCGCGTTGCCGCCCGCGCGCGGGAGGGGCTTCGCACTCACCTGGTGGGGCCGGGCGTGGCTGAAGGCCCTGGAGGACGCGGCTCTGGACACCGCGCAGGTCAAGACGGGCCGTCGGCTCGCGCGCGCGGGAGCGGTGGGCGCGGTGTCGGTGCGGCCGGGGCGGATCACGGCGGTGGTGCAGGGCCGGGAAGATACGGCGCACCGGGCCGATGTGCTGCTGGACGAGCTGTCCGCCGCGCAGTGGGACCGCTTCCTGGAGATGGCCGTCGAGCGGGCCGGGCATGTCGCGGCACTGCTCGACCGGGAGATGCCTCCGCATCTGGTCGAGGACGCGGCGACGGCCGGTGTCGAACTGCTGCCCGGCATGGGCGATCTGGAGCCCACCTGCGACTGCGGCGCCTGGGACCACTGCGGGCACACGGCGGCGCTGTGCTACCAGGTGGCCCGCCTGCTCGACGAGGATCCCTTCCTCCTGCTGCTGATGCGCGGGCGCGGCGAACGGGCACTTCTCACAGACCTGCAGAACCGCACTGCGACGCCGGCGCAGGAGAGGCCCGAGGAGCGCAGCGAGCCGGAGGGGGTGGACGCCTTGGAGGCGTTCGCTGCCGGGGACATCCTGCCTTCGTTGCCCGCTCCGCCAGGACTCCCGGCGGAGCCGGGCCTTCCGCCCACTGTGGACACCGAGGCCCCACCGGTGCCCGGTGTCGAACCGGCCGCCCTGGAGTTCCTGGCCGCCCGTACCGCGGTGGCGGCACACCGTCTGCTGTCCGAGGCGCTGCGGGCAGGCGTCGCCGTCGAGGAGCTGACGATGTCGCAGGACGCCGTACGGCTGGCTGCGGGTGCTCCCGAGCCACCCCTGGCGGACCGGCTCGCCGAGGGGTCCGGGCGGAGCCCGGACGAGCTGGTGGCAGCCGTGCGGGCATGGCAGTACGGCGGGGTGGCCGGGCTGTCCGCGCTCGAAGAGGAGTGGGCCGTCCAGGGCGAGGCACTCGCACGCGCGCGTGCCGCCCTGGAAGCGGCCTGGGACGACGGCGAGCGCCCGGCCCTACGCGCGGAGGGCAATCGGTGGACGGTCGTCGGCGCACCGGGCCAGCTGCGGCTGGGGCGCGACGGTCGCTGGTGGCCGTACCGGAACGAAGCCGGCCGCTGGGTGCCCGTGGGAGGAGGGGACCAGGACCCGGCGACCGCGCTGGCGGCGACGGAGGATGCGCCGGAGTCCTGTCCGATTCGGTTCCCCGCGCCCCCGGGCGCCGCATTCATCTAAGGCAGATCGTCGACCGGGAGGCCGGAAAGCAGGGACTCCAGATCGCTCGGCACCTCGGTCGGTATGCCGCTCGGCAGCTTTGTGGGGAACTGCGACGGAAGCGACGGCAGTCCGCTCGGTAGCCGGGTGGGCAGCTCGGTGGGCAGGTTCAAGGTCGGCTCCGCGGACGAAGTGCTGGTGTCCGGCTTCCCGTCCGGCGATTCGTCGCTCCCTGATCCTGTCAGAACCACCACCGCGACAACGACCGCGACCGCGACGAGCACTGCCACGGCCAGGAGGACCGACGTGCGTCGCCGTCGCGGAGGAACGGATCCGAACTCAGTGGTGGGTGGTCCGAAATCGCCGCCCGAAGGCGGCGTGTCACCCGGGGGGCCGGGTGGCTGAGGCGGTACGGGCGGCATGGCCATGGTGACAGGTTCCCGAAACCGCCGCCCTGGCCGCGACCCCCACGCGGACGTTGACACCGGCTCATGCCGTGGAGGGCACGATTCCGTGGCAATCCGCGCGGAGATCACGCCAGGGAAGCCTCAGCCGCGCGCACCCAGCAGATGGTCCATCGCAAGCTGGTCGAGCTGCTCGAACGCCATCCCGCGCGCGGCGGCCGCCTCGACGTCGAACTCCTCGAACGCCGTGCGGTCGGCGAGCAGGGCCTGCAGGCCGTCCGTGGCCGTGGGCCGGGCCAGCTCGTCGAGGCGGGAGGCGCGCAGGGCCTCCTGGACCTCGGGATCGGCGCGGAAGGCGGCCGAACGCTCCTTCAGGATGAGGTAGTTGCGCATGCAGCCCGCGGCCGAGGCCCACACGCCGTCGAGGTCCTCGGTCCGCGGCGGCTTGAAGTCGAAGTGGCGCGGGCCGTCGTAACCGGCGCTCTCCAGGAGGTCGACCAGCCAGAAGGCGGAGCGCAGGTCGCCGGCGCCGAAGCGCAGGTCCTGGTCGTACTTGATGCCGGACTGGCCGTTGAGGTCGATGTGGAAGAGCTTGCCCGCCCACAGGGCCTGCGCGATGCCGTGCGGGAAGTTCAGTCCGGCCATCTGCTCGTGCCCGACCTCGGGATTGACGCCGTACAGCTCGGGCCGCTCCAGGCGCTCGATGAACGCCAGGGCGTGGCCGACGGTGGGCAGCAGGATGTCGCCCCGCGGCTCGTTCGGCTTGGGCTCGATCGCGAAGCGCAGGTCGTAGCCCTGTGAGGTGACGTACTCGCCGAGGAGGTCGAACGCCTCCTTCATGCGGTCGAGGGCAGCCCTCACGTCCTTGGCGGCACCGGACTCGGCGCCCTCGCGCCCGCCCCAGGCGACGTAGGTGCGCGCGCCCAGCTCCGCCGCCAGGTCGATGTTGCGGATGGTCTTGCGGAGCGCGTAACGGCGGACGTCCCGGTCGTTCGCGGTGAAGGCGCCGTCCTTGAAGACGGGGTGCGTGAAGAGGTTGGTGGTGGCCATCGGGACGGTCATGCCGCCGGCGTCCAGGGCCTGGCGGAAGCGCTTGATGTGCGACTCGCGCTCGGTGTCCGAGCATCCGAAGGGGATCAGGTCGTCGTCGTGGAAGGTCACTCCGTGGGCACCGAGCTCGGCCAGGCGCTGCACCGACTCGACGGGGTCGAGGGCACGCCGCGTGGCGTCGCCGAACGGGTCCCTTCCCTGCCAGCCGACGGTCCACAGGCCGAAGGTGAACCTGTCCTCGGGGGTGGGCTGGTAGTTCATGCCGCGGCTCCCTTGCTCGCTAGCGACTGTCGCACACGACTATTTCGTCATGGCGGTTTACAAATTAGTATGCGAACGCATCTCTGGGAAGAGACCGCCGCGTCCGTGGACTGTGTCTCGTCCGTGGGAAGAGACACAGGTGTCTCCCCCCGAGAGATGAGCCGCGAAGATCCAGGCACCAGCCGCACAAGCAGGGAGAGCCCGATGTCAACAGCCGAGGGTCCGCTCGTCGTCGGCGTGGACACGTCCACCCAGTCCACCAAGGCGCTGGTCGTCGACGCGGCCACCGGCGAGGTCGTGGCGAGCGGTCAGGCGCCGCACACGGTCACCTCCGGCGGCGGCCGGGAGAGCGATCCGCGGCAGTGGTGGGACGCCCTGTGCGAGGCACTGCGCCAGTGCGGCGAGCCCGCCCACGAGGCCGCGGCGGTGTCCATCGGCGGCCAGCAGCACGGTCTGGTCACTCTCGACGGCCGGGGCGAGCCGGTACGCCCCGCCCTGCTGTGGAACGACGTGCGCTCGGCACCGCAGGCGCGCCGGCTGGTCGAGGAGCTGGGGGGCGCGAAGTTCTGGGCGGACCGCACGGGTAGCGTGCCCGCCGCGTCCTTCACCATCACCAAATGGGCCTGGCTCGCGGAGCACGAGCCGGACGCGGTACGCGCCACCAAGGCGGTACGGCTCCCCCACGACTACCTCACCGAACACCTCACCGGGCAGGGCACGACCGACCGAGGCGACGCCTCAGGCACCGGCTGGTGGGCCTCCGGCAGCGAGTCGTACGACGAGGAGATCCTCGCGCGCGTGGCTCTGGATCCGGCACTGCTGCCCCGTGTCGTCCGGCCCGGCGAGGTGGCGGGCACCGTGCGGGACAGCCACGACCTGCCGTTCTCGAAGGGCACGCTGGTCGCGGCCGGCACCGGCGACAACGCCGCCGCCGCGCTGGGCCTGGGGCTGCGCCCCGGCACTCCCGTCATGAGCCTGGGAACCTCCGGGACGGTCTACGCGGTGTCGCGGCGCCGCCCCACCGACCCGACCGGCACGGTGGCGGGCTTCGCCGACGCGCGCGGAGACTGGCTGCCGCTGGCATGCACCCTGAACTGCACGCTCGCCGTCGATCGCGTCGCGGCCCTGCTCGGCCTGGACCGCGAGGCCGTCGAGCCCGGCACGGGCGTGACCCTGCTGCCCTACCTGGACGGCGAACGTACCCCCGACCTCCCGCACGCCTCGGGGCTGCTGCACGGCCTGCGGCACGACACCACCGCCGGTCAGCTCCTCCAGGCGGCCTACGACGGTGCCGTACACGCCCTGCTGGGCGCGCTGGACCTGGTGCTCGACGAGGACGCCGACCCCTCGGTGCCGTTGCTGCTGATCGGCGGCGGCGCCCGGGGCACGGCCTGGCAGCAGACCGTACGACGCCTCTCGGGGCGCCCCGTCCAGGTCCCCGAGGCCAGGGAACTGGTCGCGCTCGGCGCGGCTGCCCAGGCGGCCGGGCTCCTCACCGGCGAGGACCCGGCCGCGGTCGCCCGGCGCTGGAACACCGCACAGGGACCGGTGCTGGACGCGGTCGAGCGGGACGAGAAGACGCTGACCAGGATCTCCGGGGTACTCTCCGACGCGGCTCCGCTGCTGGAGCGGAGCGCCGGGAACCGTTGAGGTGACGGAGACCGCCGTGGCGACCCAGCTGACCGAGCTGACAGAGCTGACCGACTGAGGCCACGGAGAAGGACGGGGCATGACCGCACCGCTGCACAAGGATCATCCGGCCGGTCCCGGACGCGCGCTGCCGGACACCCAGCAGGGCATGCGACGCCGCAACCTCGCCCGGGTGATGCATACCGTCGGCGCGGAGGGCCCGCTGTCGCGGGCCGCGGTGGCCTCGCGCATCGGCCTGACCCGTGCGGCGGTCTCCACCCTGGTCGACGAACTCGTCCGCTCCGGCCTGCTGGAGGAACTGGGCCCCGAACGCCCCGGCCGCGTGGGCCGCGGCCGACCCGGTTCCGCCCTCGCGGTCAGCGGGCGGGGGCCTGCCGGAATCGGGGCGGAGGTCGGCGTCGACCACCTCGCCGTCTGCGCGGTCGACCTGCGCGGAGAGGTGCGCGCGCGAGTCGCACGGCACGGCACCAACCGCGACCGCTCCCCCGAGCCGGTGATCGAGGAACTTACCGCGCTGATACGCGGGGTCCTCGCCGAAGCGGAACGTGAGGGACTGTGGCCCGCGGGGCTCGCGGTGGCGGTGCCCGGTCTCGTGGCGCGTGACGCCCGCACCGTCGTACGGGCCCCCAACCTCGGCTGGCACGACACCGACCTGGGTTGCCTGCTGCCGGCGGAGCTGCCGCTGACCGTGGACAACGAGGCCAACTTCGGCGCGCTGGCCGAGCTGTGGCTCGGCGAGGGCACGCCGCGTGACTTCGTGCATGTGTCGGCCGAGATCGGTATCGGCGCGGGCGTGGTCGTGGACGGCCGTCTGCTGCGCGGAACCCGCGGATTCGCGGGCGAGCTGGGGCATGTGCCGGTCCGCCCGGACGGGCCGGAGTGCACCTGCGGCGGGCGCGGGTGCCTGGAGCAGTACGCCGGCGAGGAGGCGGTGCTGCGCGCGGCCGGCCTGGAGCCGGGTGAGGACCGCGTCGGACTCCTCGCCGGGCGGGCAACGGAGGGGGACGAGGAGGTGCGGCGCGCCCTGCGCGCGGCGGGGGAGGCGCTCGGCGTGGCGCTGACCGGGGCCGTGAATCTGCTGGACCCCGAGAGTGTGGTTCTGGGTGGTGCGCTCGCCGGGCTCGCGCCGTGGCTACTGCCTTCGCTGCGGTCCGAACTGTCCCGCCGCACGACGGGGCCTGCCTGCCCGGTGTCCGTGTCACGGCTGGGTTCTGAGGGACCGTTGCTGGGGGCCGCACACTGGGTGGTGCGCGGGGTGCTGGATGATCCGGCGGGGGTGCGGTCGGTGGGCTGACGCCTTGCGTAAGCCTTTTCAGCGGGTTCAGCGGGTTCAGCGGATGCCCGGGTGCTGCGGATGCCGCGGGTTCTGCGGGTTCTGCGGGTTCTGCGAACTCTTGGAACCCTGCCCACCACCCGTTCGGGTGAGCGAGTTTTCCACAACGCCGCGGTGATCCACGGATCGGCGGCGCGGCCTCCAGCCAACCGCCCCGCGCCGTACCGTGATTCACGTGAGGCGCGGTTTCGGCAGGCAGCCCTCCCTGTTACCCGCTTCCCTGTTGCCCATTGCCCCGATGCCCATTGCCCTGACGCCCACTTCCTCCCACCGACCCAGCCGAGAGGCGAATACGCATGGAACGAGCAAGGCCGCTCCCCCGCCGGCGACGGATCCTCAAAGGCGCCGCGTTGGCCGTCGTCCCCTACGCGCTGCTGCCCGGACCCAGGGCCGGTGCGCAGACACCGGCTCCCGACCACCCGCTCGCGGAGTGGCAGCCGGCGAGTCCGGCCAACTACACGGAGGCCGACCGTCCGGTCACCCATGCCGTCGACCTGGTGGTCATCCACGTCACGCAGACCGACTACTCCGGGACCCTGGCCGTCTTCCAGCACCCCCGCAAGCAGGTGTCCGCGCACTACGTCGTCCGGTCCGGCGACGGACATGTGGCGCAGTGCGTCCGTGAGTCCGACATCGCCTGGCACGCGGGAAGCTGGGAGCACAACACACGCAGCATCGGCATCGAGCACGAGGGCTGGGTGGACCAGCCCGGCTACTTCACGGACGCGATGTACGCCCGGTCGGCCGCCCTCACCGCGGCGATCTGCACGAAGTACGCAATACCCAGGGACCGTGCCCACATCATCGGCCACCACGAGATACCGGGCAGCGACCACACCGACCCCGGCGCGCACTGGGACTGGCCGCGCTACCTGAGGCTCGTCGCCTCGGCCCCGCCAGCCCCGACAGCCCCGACCGACTCCGCCCACCGCGTCTGACCGATACACCTCGCACCAGCCCACGAGGAACGCCCTGCCACCACCGCCCCAAGCGTCTGGCCTCCGCCCACGACCGCATCAACCAATCTCTGCCGCCGCAGCGGCCGGCAGCTGCAACCGCGCACCCTGACGCATCAGTTCCTGCTGGACGAGGGCATGCGGCACCTCACGTGGGCTGCGCCTGATCCGGGTGGCCAGCGCGGCGCAGACTCCGGCCGCCTGGCCGGTCGCCATGGCGATGGGCATGACGCGGTAGGAGGAGTGCGCCACATGGGAGCCGGAGATGCAGCGGCCCGCGACGAGCAGGTGGTCCGTGTCGCGTGGCAGCAGACAGCGCAGCGGGATGTCGTAGAAGCGGCCGCGGGGGACGCGTTTGAGGACGGTTCCGCTGCCCCGGGGGTTGTGGATGTCGACGGGATAGGCGCCGTGCGCGACGACGTCGGGAAAGGAACGCGCCGCCAGGATGTCATGTCCGGTGAGGTGGTAGTCGCCGAGGATGCGGCGGGTCTCCCGTACACCGATCTGGGTGCCGCTCTGCACGACGTACGACTCCGCGAAGCCTGGGACACGCCGGCGCAGGAACTGGCCGATCTGTTCCATCTGGCGGCGGGCGACGTACTCGGCGCGGCTCAGGTCCCACACGTCGATGCCGAGCGCGTGGGTGACACGTGTGCTGTTGATGCTCACCTCGCGGGGGTGCGGGGTGCCGAAGAAGAGGATGTCCTCACGGGGAAGGCGCAGTTCGCCCTCCTTGGTGGCCTCCTCCACGAGGTCCCACAGGCCGTGTACGCCCCGCCACTGGTCGGGGTGCTCGCGGACGTACTCGGCGAACCGGGGCCTCATCATGTCCACGACGCGGAACATCAGCGTCATCGGCTGCACCAGCCCGTCCTCGGGCCTGCCGATCTCGCAGGGCGCTCCGCAGGCGGCGGCCACGTCACCGTCGCCCGTGCCGTCGACGACCACGTCGGCGTCGATCACCACCGGGCCGGACTTGGTCTCGAACACGACCCGCCAGCCGTCGTCGAGTGGCAGCGCCGAGGAGGCGAAGGAATGGAAGAGCATGCGGACGCCGGCCTCGTCGAGCAGGTCGAGAAGGACGAGTTTGTAGATCTCGGGGTCGAACGGCACCGTGTAGCCGGTCTGGAGGGAGGGCGGGATGCAGCCGCCGCGCTCGTTCAGCCGGTCAAGCAGTTGCCAGAGGAAGCCGGCGACCACGGCCTCGCCCTCGCCGTGATCGGTGGGCAGCAACTGGTCGCCTTCCTCGCCCGGCCCGGTGAAGACCGCCTGCTTCTGCTCGTTGTGGAAGGACATCAGCGGCATCACGAGGGCGACGGTGGCGTTGCCGCCCAGGAAGCCGTACCGCTCCACGAGCACCACGTCGGCGCCGGCGTCGGCCGCGGCGCACGCCGCCGCGGTGCCGGCCGGTCCGCCGCCGATGACCAGGACCTCCGTCCGCCCCCCGTGCTGCGCCTCGCGGGGCGGCAGGGTGACGGTCCGCGGCTGGGGAGGTCGTTGAAGGATCGGCATCGGTTCTTCCCGTCGGAGATGTTCCGAAGGCGGTGGGCCCGGCGCGCGTCAGGTCACCGTTCCGGTACCCGGCTGGAGCAGGTGCAGGCCGGTCCTTTCGACGTCCGCCATCGCCTCCGGCCGCTCGTCCAGGGCGTCGAGGACCACGGTGCAGCGGACACAGGTCTCCCGCGCGGCACCACGCAGCGACTGGACACGCGCGCCGAGATCGTCGCGGCGTTGCGGGAACTCGTCCCAGAGCCGGTCCACCTCGGCCAGCAGCAGTCCCGCCTGCTCGCGCGCCACACCGACCAGCGCCGGTGCTCCGATCCGGCGGGAGAAGTCGAAGACCTTGCCGGAGTACGGCAGCGGCAGCACGGGCAGCCCGGAGAGCGCGGCGAAGATCACGAAGTGCAGGCGCATACCGACTGCGAGGTCGAGGTGGTTCATGAAGCCGAGGACCTGGCCGGGGCTGTAGACCCTGTGCAGGATGCGGCCGCGGTCCGGTGCGGTCATCCGGGAGAGCACGCCGTGGGCGTGGTGGACGTCCTGACGTTCCATCGGTACGAAGACCACGTGGGCGTCGAGCCGTCGTACCAGGAAGTCCGCCACATCGGCGAGGAGTGCGTGGTAGTCGCTCTCGTCGAGTTTCTCCGCGGCCCGGCCCGGCTCGCGGACCGACATCCCCACCAGCCGGGTGTCGGCGGGGATGCCTTCCTGCCGCATCATCTGTTCGGTGAAGGGCTCCGGCGGCAGCAGCAGCGCCGGGTCGGCGGTCACCGTGACCTCGCGTTCGAGCCCGGCCTCCTCCAGCACGAGCCGAGACTCCTCGTCCCGTACGACGACCTCGTCCATGGCGGACAGCACGGCGCGTACGGCCTCCCGGTCCTCGGCCTCGCGCAGCGGGCCCGCGCCGACGGCGTACCCGAAAGTCCGCACCCCCCGCGCCTGGGCGGCGCCCACCAGCCGCAGATAGCGGCGCGCCTCGCCGTCGTAGAGAATGCCGCCGCCCCCGAGTACCAGCAGGTCCAGGCCCGAAAGGACATCGAGGATCTGTTTCTGCGGTACGCCCTCCCAGTCGACCACCTCGTCGGCGGCGGGCTGGTGGATGCGGGTGTGCTCGGCGTTCCGGCTGAAGACGACGAGCCGGGCCTGCGGGCGGTGGGTGCGCAGGCAGCCGAGGACGCAGGTCAGGATGGCCTCGTCGCCGAGGTTGAAGCCGCCGTAGGAGCCGAGCAGGCCGATACGCGGCCCCGGTCCTGCGGGTCGGTAGGGCTGTGTGGTGATGGTCATCCGGAACTCCTGTCCAAGGAGCTGACGAGCAGTTCGGGTCCGGGACAGCTGCGGGGCACCGCGGAGGTCGGGGCGGCGCCTGATGAGTCGCTGTGGTCGCTGTCGCGGGCCGGGGCCGGGTTGCCTCACCCGCGCATGGGAAACCCCCAGGCGAGGAGAAACCCCTCGACCAGGTACTTTCCGACAGGCAGCGTCATCCTTTCACGGGATCGGGCACGCCACCATCGCAGCGCTGGGCCCACCCGGCGGGACGGCGCCGGCGCAGCGACGACCAAGGATCCCGTCCCGGCGCAAGGCACCCGACAGACCGTCCTCGTCACGTACAGGGGAGACCTGAATGACCACCGCGGCCTCACGTTGCCGGGAGCACGCCGTCGTCACAGGCGGCGCGGGATTCGTCGGCTCGCATCCGAGCGCCGCGCTGCTGGACTCCGGTGCGGCGGGCACCTGCGTGGCCGGCCGACGACCCGGCGGCAAGCTGCCCGGACATCTCGCCGGCGCGCGACAAGCTCGGCGGGGAGCCGGGGGTGGACGCTGAGGACGGCCTGCGGCGCACGATCGACCGACTCCGCGCGGCGTACGGCGGACACTGATGCGGACGTACGGCGGAAGCTGAGGCACCCGGGCCGAGGGCAGCGCCCCGCGCGGCCCAGTCCGGCACCGCCGACGGCACCCTCATGGCATCGTGTCCGCTGCCGGCGGTCCGCCGCCGTGCTCCGCCTCGGGGCCGCTGGAGAGGGCCACGCCCGGCCGCAGGCACGCGAAGTGGGCGATGGTCCGCTTGAACCCGTCCTGCCAGGACACCCTGGGCATCCATCCGAACAGCTCGGAGGCGAAGGAATGGTCGGGCCGCCTCCGGCCGGGATCGGACGGATGGGCCGTGCCGAACACCAGCCCGGCGCGGGAACCGGTCAGGTCGATCACCCGGCGGGCGATCTCCTGGACCGTCGTCTCGTCCCCACCACCGATGTCGACCGGCCGCAGGGACCGGCTCGCGGCGACCCTCAGCACACCCTCGGCCACATCGTCGACGTAGCACAGGGAACGGGCGCCCGTGCCGTCGTCGGCCACGATGACCGGAACACCCGCCAGGGCCTGCTCCACGAGGGCCGGGATCGACAGGGGACCGTCCGCCCGCATCCGCGGACCATAGGTATCGAACAGACGCACGATCCCCACGTCCGCGCCGTGTGCGGCGGCGTACGCGACGGTCAAGGCCTCGGAGAAGCGCTCGGCCACGTCGTACACCTCGCACGGTGCGTCGGCATCGGGCTCATACCGCGCCCCATCCGGGCGTGCGGCCTCCCGAGGGTCTCCGCACACGTGGCCGGTCGAGGCGAGCAGGAAACGCGCTCCCGCCCGGCCCGCCACGGCCAGCGTGTTGCGGGTGCCGAGCGCGGCGGCGTCCAGCGCTTCCAGCGGGCGGTCCCGGCAGTCGGCCGGTGAGGCGGGGCCGGCGAAGTGCAGGACAAGGTCGTAGGGCCCGCCCAGGATGTCCGGGACACCGGGGTCCGTGACGTCCAGCTCCAGGAACCGGAAGCCCGGGCGGGCGCCGAGGTGCCGGACGTTGTCCGCCGACCCCGTCGACAGGTTGTCCACGCAGTCGACACCCACACCGCTTTCAAGCAGACGTTCGCACAGGTGAGAGCCCAGGAAGCCGGCCCCGCCGGTCACCAGGGCCCGACGCCGGCCGGGACGCGTCACCGGCACCGCGGAAACGGTCATCGTCGCCATGGCCCGACCTTCCCTCCGCCGCTGAGGCAAACGCCCCTGGCCGAAGCCCCGTGCCGTACGCCACTCCCGGCGGCGGCCCGGGTGCCCCACCCGGGCCCTTCATACTCGGCCGCCCGCGACGCCCGTGCCACACGAGCCCCGGCTTGACGACGGCGGGCGGTGCCGCTGAGGGGACCCGGATCGCGCCGGAGCACGGTGGCTGCGGAAGTGCGCGGTGGGCGAGCCCGTGAGGGTACGGCAGCGGCTGGTGGCGCCGGCGTCGCGGATCGCGTACCGCTTCGCCCTGGGTGGCTGCCCGTTGCTGGGGGGTGGACGGCCGCTGCCCGGCCTGGACGACCGGACGGCGGTCGTGCGCACGGCCGTGTGCATCGCGGACGGCGGGCGGCGGGTGCTGCTCCTCACGGTGGACGGCGCCCCCGCGTAACGCACCGGACTGACGGTCGCGGAGGTGGCGGACACGATGCGGCGGCTCGGCTCCGTGCATGCCTGCAGCCTGGACGGCGGCTCCTCGACGCCGGTCGCCGGCGCCCCGGGCGCGAGCACCGGTGCGCAACCATCCCAGCGGTGGCGTGGAACGCCCGGTGCCGAAGGGGATCGGGGTCTTCTACGGCGACTGACGCTCAGGAACACGCGGGCCTCATGGTCTGAGACCGCTCACGATGTCGGCCGTGGCGGTCAGGCCGCTGTGGATGGTCGGGGCGATACTCGAACCCGCCAGGTAGAAGCCGAGAAGCAGGCAGACGATCGCGTGCGTGAGCTTGAGCCCCCCGTTGCGCACGAAGATCACCGCCAGGATGAACAGAAGCAGCACCACAGAGATGGAAATGGCCATCGTCAACCTCCTCCGCCACGTCCGCTTCGCGGCGTTCGGCCGCAAGTGTGGCGTAGCGGAGGGTTTCTCCGGGCGGCTGACCTGTCCCCCGAAAGTGTGGTGTCCGTGACCGACGGACGTGCGAGGTCTACGCCTGGTGGGCGTCCAGGAACGCCTCCAGACCGAGGAGGTCGTCGGTGTTGACGAAGTCGACGTCCGCGGCGAGCAACTCGGTCCACAGCGCGTCACGTTCCGGCCCGGCCGCGTCGGGCGTGGCCCAGAACCGCACCTTCTGCCCCCGCGAGTGGGCCGCCCGCGTGATGCCGCGCAGCTTCTGCCGCTCGGCCGCCGGGAACTCGCCCGCGCCCCGCCAGGTGAAGTTCAGCGTCCAGTTGTCGCTGATCAGCGGGATGAAGGAGGCGGGCGCCGGGCTGCCGAGGTCGGCCAGCCGGCCGTCGTAGAAGGCGCGGCGCACCTTCTGCGCGGCCAGCGGTACGCGCGCCGCCCGGTCGCCGGAGACGACGGCGGTGACCGGTCCGGCCAGGACCTTGCCGTGGGCGTACGTCGTGAACAGGTGCCGGTAGCGGCGCAGATGCCGGTCGAGTTCGAGGTAGGTCGAGGCACCCTCGGTCTTGATGTCGATCAGCAGCTGCAGCGAGCCGCGGTGACCGCGGTACACCGATCCGCGGTTGGCCCTGACCCGGGCGGCGAGCCTGTCGAGGTAGAGGGACTCCAGGGTGCGTGCCGGGTCGAGGTCCTCGGGGTCGTGGGCGACGAGGAGCTGGTCGCCCACGAGGTGGATGTCGGCCTCGACACTGCCGAAGCGGTGGTCGAGGGCGTCGAGGAGCGGGCGGGGGTGCTCGTAGTCGTTGTGCGCGTGGGCGCGCCACAGCGGCCGCGGGGGACGGGGACGGTGTGTGCGCTCGTCCGCCAGCGCGCTCGCGCCGGGCAGGGCGACCGCACCCGCGAGGGCGGCGCCGAAGGTGGTGAGGGCTCTGCGACGGGTGGTGACGGCCATGCTCTGCCTCCCTGGTGGGGCGGGGAACCGAAGGGGGATGCTCCCGGTCGAGCGGAGTGCGAGACTGGGGGAGAGTATGCGGCTCGCCTCCCTTCAACTGGCAGGAGGGGAAGGATGAGTTGGCCGGACCGCCGCGATGAGTTCACTTCACCGGCGCACCCGCACCGAAAAGCCCGCCCCAGGTGGGGCGGGCTTTCCTCAGGGTTCCCGCGCGCTTCGGCGGCTCTTTCCCGCTGTGTCTCAGGGGGCTTGAAGGTCCACCAGCTCCGCCAGCGCCGCCCGGTGGGCGCCCGCGGTACCGTACGCCAGGGAGTCCGCCTTGGCCCGCTTCAGATACAGGTGTGCCGGGTGCTCCCAGGTCATGCCGATACCGCCGTGCAGTTGCAGCGCCTCCTCGGCGGCGCGCACGGCCACGGGCGCCGCGTACGACTGGGCCACCGCCACGGACACGTCGACGTCCTCCCCTGTCGCCAGCGCGTCCGCCGCGGCTCGTGCCGCGGCTCGCAGATGGACGACCTCCAGCCAACGCTGGGCGAGCCGGTGCTTGAGCGCCTGGAACCCGCCGACGGGCCGGTTGAACTGCTTGCGCTCCTTCAGGTAGCGGACGGTCTCCGTCAGCGCCCAGTCGGCGAGCCCGAGTTGTTCGGAGGCGAGCAGTCCGGCGCCGGTCCGCAGGGCGCGGCGGACGGCCGGCTCGGCGTCGCCGAGGCGACGGCCCGCGACACCGTTCAGCGCGACGGCCGCGAGGGGCCGGGTGAGGTCGAGGGAGATCTGCGCGGTGACGGTGGCGGCCGAGGCGTCGACCGCGTACAGACCGCCGTCGTCCGCGGGCACCAGCAGCAGATCGGCGCCCGTGGCGTCGGCGATGCCTGTCAACTCACCGTGCAGTGTGCCGCCTTCGAACCGTACGGTGGCGAAGGCGACGCCGGGAGCGGTGTGCAGGGCGACGGCGAGCGCGCCGACCCGTGTCGCGGACGCCAGCTGCGCGAGCAGGTCGTCGGCCCCGCACTCCAGCAGCGCCTCCGTCGCGACGACCGCGCTCGTCAGATACGGCACGGGCGCGACCGCCCGCCCGAGTTCCTCCAGGACGACGGCGACCTCCCGGTGCGAGGCGCCCTGGCCGTCCAGCTCCTGCGGGATCAGCAGACCCGCGAGACCCATTTTGTCGGTGAGCGTCTTCCACAGCGGGACGTCGTGCGGGGTGTCCGACTCGGTGCGCGCGATCACCCCGGCCGGGTCGAGGCGGTCGGCGAGCAGATCCCGCACCGCCGACCGCAGGGCCTCTTCCTCCTCGGAGTAGAGAAGATCGGTCATCGGGCGAGGTCCTTCCAGGCGACGTCCTTGTCGGTACGGGGCTCGGCGGGCAGTCCGAGGACACGTTCGGCGACGATGTTCAGCAGGACCTCGCTGGTCCCGCCCTCGATGCTGTTGCCCTTGGAGCGGAGATAGCGGTAGCCGGCGTCGCGGCCGGTGAAGTCCACCAGCTCGGGACGGCGCATGGTCCAGTCGTCGTACAGCAGCCCCTCGGCGCCGAGGAGTTCGACCTCCAGGCCGCTGATCTCCTGGTTGAGGCGGGCGAAGGCGAGCTTCATGCCGGAGCCCTCGGGGCCGGGCTGTCCCGCGACGAGCTGCTGCCGCAGCCGTTCGCCGGTGAGCCGGGCGACCTCCGCCTCCGTCCAGAGGGTGAGGAGCCGCTGGTGGAGATCGTGGGTGCGCAGTTCCGGGCGCTCGCGCCAGGTCCTGGAGACCGGGCCGATCATGCCGCCCTCACGGGGCAGCCGCATGCCGCCGATGGAGACGCGCTCGTTCATGAGGGTGGTCTGCGCGACGCGCCAGCCGTCGCCGATCCCACCGAGGCGGCGCGCGTCCGGGATCCGGACATCGGTCAGGAACACCTCGTTGAACTCGGCCTCGCCGGTGATCTGGCGCAGCGGCCGCACTTCGACACCGGGGTCGGTCATGTCGCAGATGAAGTACGTGATGCCCTGGTGCTTGGGCACGTCCGGGTCGGTGCGGGCGATGAGGATGGCCCAGCGAGCGGCGTGCGCGCTGGACGTCCACACCTTCTGCCCGTTGACGATCCAGGCGTCGCCCTCACGCACCGCCCGGGTGCCGAGCGCGGCGAGGTCGGACCCGGCGCCGGGCTCGCTGAACAGCTGGCACCAGACCTCCTCCCCCAGCCACAGCGGCCGCAGGTACCGCTGCTTCTGCTCGTGGGTGCCGTACTGGAGAATCGTGGGCGCGGCCATGCCCAGGCCGATGCCGATCCGCCGCGGGTCGTTGTCCGGCGCGCCCGCGGCCTCCAGCTCGGCGTCCACGACGGCCTGGAGCGCGCGTGGGGCACCGAGTCCGCCGAGGCCCTCGGGGTAGTGCACCCAGGCGAGCCCGGCGTCGAAGCGGGCCCCCAGGAAGCCGGCGCGGTCCGTGGCCGCGGGTGGGTGCTCGTCCAGCAACTCCCGGGTTCGTCGGCGCAGTTCGGCGGCGTCGGTCATGTGGTGGATCCGTTCTCCAGGACGACGGCGACCCGGCCGGTGGTGACCCCGTCGGCGACCCGCTGTACGGCGGCCGCGGCTGCGCCCAGCTTCACCCGCTCGCTCACCAGGGGCTTGATCGCGCCCCGGGCGGCCAGTTCGGTGAGCTGCTCGTGGCAGTGCTGGACCAGCTTCGGGTTCTTGGTGTTGTACAGGCCCCAGTGCAGTCCGAGGACCGAGTAGTTCTTCACGAGGGCGTGGTTGAGCGCGGGGCTCGGGATCGTGCCGCTCGCGAAGCCCACGACAACGATCCGGCCCTCGAAGGCGACCGTCTTGGCGGACTGGGTGTACGCGTCGCCGCCCACGGGGTCGTAGATCACGTCGGCGCCCCGGCCGCCGGTGGCCTCCTTCACGGCCGCGACGACGTCGTCGGCACGCCGGTCGATCACGATGTCGCAGCCCAGCTCACGGGCGACTGCGGCCTTCCCGGCGCCGCCGACGACGCCGACGACCGTCGCTCCGGCCGCCTTGCCGAGCTGGACGGCCGCGCTGCCGACCCCGCCGGCGGCGGCGTGGACGAGCAGGGTCTCGCCGGCCTCCAGCCGGGCCCGCCGGTGCAGGCCGAACCAGCCGGTCTGGTAGCCGATGTGCAGGGCGGCGGCCTCCGCGTCGTCCAGGGCGCCGGGCGCGGGCAGCAGGGCGGCGGCGTCGGCGACGGCGTACTCGGCGAAGCCGCCGTGGGGCAGCGCGGGGTTGGCGATCACGCGGCGGCCGTCCTCGGTCTCGCCGCAGATCTCCACGCCGGGCGTGAAGGGCAGCGGGGGCCGGACCTGGTACTGCCCCCGGCACAGGAGGGCATCGGGGAAGTTGATGTTCGCGGCGCGCACCTTCAGCAGCACCTGACCGTCGCCTGGAGTGGGCGCCGGGACGTCACCGAGGCGCATCACCTCGCTCGGCTCGCCGTTCTCGTGCACCTGCCATGCCTGCATGCGGGGCCTCCACGGGGGATTGCGTCGTCTGACCGGGTCCATCGCATACTAAGCGGTCGCTTGCCACGCTGGGAACAGTCGGGCAGGTCACGCCCGGCCCGGCAGCACGGGAACCGGCGTCCGACGTCACCTGCCCGGCAGCACGGGACCGGCGTCACACCTGCCCGACAGCACGGGAACCGACATCCGACCGACATCCGACGCACCTCCCCGGCAGCACGGGAGAAACCGCCGCCGGCGTCACCCCTCCCCAGCAGGACGGGCTCGGACGGCCTGCGGCGTCACACCCGCCCGGCCGCACCGGGGACCGACCGTCGCGTCACGCCTGTCGCGGCCGTGCCCGCACGTGCATCCGCTCCCCCTGCGGCCCGAACAGGCTCAGGAACTCCACCGGCCCCTCCCCCGTCGACCCGAACCAGTGCGGCACCCGGGTGTCGAACTCGGCCGCCTCCCCCGCCGTGAGCACCACGTCGTGCTCGCCCAGCACCAGCCGCAGCCGCCCAGAGAGCACATACAGCCACTCGTACCCCTCGTGGGTCCGCGGCTCCGGTTCGAGACTGCGCTGCGGCTCCAGCACCTTGAACGCCTGGAGCCCGCCCGGCTGGCGGGTGAGCGGCCAGTGGACGCGCCCGTATCTCTCGATCGGCTGGGCCCGCACCCGTGGATCGCCGACGGCGGGCGCGCCGACCAGTTCGTCCAGCGGCACCTGATGGGCCTGCGCGATCGGCAGCAGCAGCTCCAGACTGGGCTTGCGCAGGCCGGACTCCAGCCGGGAGAGCGTGCTCACCGAGATGCCGGTCACCTCCGACAGCCCGGACAGCGTCACCTCCCGCTCCTTGCGGATCCGCCGCAGCCGCGGCCCCACCCCTGCCAGGACATCGTCGGTCGTCATGCCGCCATTGCAGATTCGGCAAACACATTTGTCAATCCCGCAGCGTCCGCGCGACTGTCTCCGTGGAGGTGGTCACCATGACCGGAACAACCGGGTCCTACGAAGTGGTCGTCGTCGGCGGCGGCGCGGCGGGCCTGTCCGCCGCGCTCGTCCTGGGCAGGGCCAGGCGCCGCACCCTCGTCGTCGACGCGGGCGAACCACGCAACGCGCCCGCCGCGCACATGCAGGGCTATCTGTCGCGGGACGGCATGTCGCCCGCCGAGTTCCTCGCGACCGGCAGGGAGGAGATCGGGCGGTACGGCGTGGAGCTGGTCCGGGACCGGGCGGTGGACGTCACCCGGGGCGAGGACTTCGCGGTGGAACTGGCCGGCGGCCGGACGGTGCGCGCCCGGCGCCTGGTCGTCACCACCGGCCTCACGGACGAACTGCCGGCCGTGCCCGGCGTCGCAGAGCGGTTCGGCCGGGACGTGCTGCACTGCCCGTACTGCCATGGCTGGGAGGTCCGCGACCAGGCGTTCGGTGTCCTCGCCACCGGTATGCAGAGCGTGCACCAGGCGCTGATCGTCACCCAGTGGTCGAAGGACGTGACGTTCTTCCTGCACCGGCTCACCGAGGAGGACCTCTCCGGCGACGACCTGCGCCGGCTGGCCGCGGCCGGGGTCGAGGTGGTGCCCGGTGAGGTCGAGGAGCTGGTCGTCGTCGACGACCGGCTCACCGGGGTGCGGCTGGCGGACGGCACGGTCCACGACCGGGAGGTGGTGTTCACCGCGCCCCGGGCCGTTCCGCAGACCGGCCTGCTGCAGCGGCTGGGCGCCGAGCTGAGCGAGACCCCGTTCGGCGCGTACGCCGTGGTGGACGCGACCGGACAGACGACGGTGCCGGGCGTGTGGGCCGCGGGCAACGCCACCGGCTTCGCCGAGCAGGTCGTGAACGCGGCGAGCGGCGGGTACCGCGCGGGCGCCACCATCAACGGGGAGCTGCTGATGTCCGACCTCGACGCGGCCGTCCAGGTGTAGGCCCCCCGTCCCCGGTGCACCATGACTGCATGCTGCTGACCCGGCTCGCCGACGTGTCCCGGGAGGTCGCCGTCACCTCGGCGCGGTCCCGCAAGATCGCCCTGCTCGCCGAGTTGTTCCGGGAGGCGGAGCCGGACGACGTGCCGGTGGTCATCCCCTACCTCGCGGGCCGGCTGCCGCAGGGCCGGCTCGGCATCGGCTGGAAGGTGCTCGGCCGCCGGGTGGAGCCGGCCTCCGCCCCGAGCCTGACCGTGCGCGAGGTGGACGCCCGCCTCACCGCGCTCGGCGAGGTCACCGGCACCGGCTCGCAGGCGGAGCGGGCCCGCCTGGTCGGCGAGCTGATGGGCGCCGCCACCGAGGACGAGCAGCGCTTCCTGACCGGCCTGCTCACCGGCGAGGTCCGCCAGGGCGCGCTGGAGGCGGTCGCGGTCGAGGGCCTGGCGCTGGCGACCGGGGCGCCGGCCACGGACGTGCGGCGGGCGGTGATGCTGGCCGGGTCGCTGCAGGACGTCGCCCAGGCACTGCTCGCCGACGGGCCCGAGGTCCTGGACCGTTTCCGCCTCACCGTGGGCCGCCCGGTCCTGCCGATGCTCGCGCACACCGCGTCCTCGGTGACCGAGGCGATCGGCAAGCTCGGCGCCTGCGCCGTCGAGGAGAAACTGGACGGCATCCGGGTCCAGGTCCACCGCGACGGCGGCGACGTACGCCTCTACACCCGCACCCTCGACGACATCACCGACCGGCTGCCCGAGCTGACCTCCGCCGCGCGGGAGCTGCGCGGGGAGCGGTTCGTGCTGGACGGCGAGGTGATCGCCTTCGACGAGGAGGGCCGGCCGCGCTCGTTCCAGGAGACGTCCGGCCGGGTCGGTTCGCGGGTGGACGTGGCCACGGCAGCCCGGGCGGTCCCGGTCTCCCCCGTCTTCTTCGACGCGCTGTCCGTGGACGGCCGCGATCTGCTGGACCTGCCGTTCACCGAGCGGCACGCGGAGCTGGCCCGGCTGGTCCCCGAGCCGATGCGGGTGCGGCGCACCGTGGTGTCGGGCCCCGACGACGTGCCCGGCGCCGAGGCATTCCTCGCCGAGACCCTGCGGCGCGGTCACGAGGGCGTCGTGATCAAGGCACTGGACGCGCCCTACAGCGCGGGGCGGCGCGGTGCGTCCTGGCTGAAGGTCAAACCCGTGCACACCCTCGACCTGGTGGTCCTGGCCGCCGAGTGGGGCCACGGCCGCCGCACCGGCAAGCTCTCCAACCTGCATCTGGGTGCCCGCACGGGCGACGGCGGCTTCGCGATGCTCGGCAAGACGTTCAAGGGCATGACCGACGCCATGCTGGCCTGGCAGACCGAGCGGCTCCAGGAGCTGGCCGTCGGCTCCGGGGGCCATGTGGTGACCGTACGGCCCGAACTCGTCGTCGAGATCGCCTACGACGGCCTGCAGCGTTCCACCCGCTACCCGGCCGGCGTCACCCTCCGCTTCGCGCGTGTGCTCCGCTACCGCGAGGACAAGCGGCCGGAGGACGCCGACACCGTGGAGACGGTGCTGGCCACGCACCCGGAGGTCCGGCCGTGAGGTCACGGCACAGCGCGGGCCTGCTGCTGTTCCGGCTCACCGACGACGGCCTGGAAGTGCTGCTCGGCCACATGGGCGGGCCGTACTGGTCCCGGCGGGACGCGGGGGCCTGGACCGTACCGAAGGGCGAGTACGACCCCGAGGAGCCCGCCTGGGACGCGGCCCGCCGGGAGTTCCAGGAGGAGCTCGGGCTGCCGCCGCCGGACGGCGAGGCGGTGCCCCTCGGGGAGGTCCGGCAGACCAACGGCAAGACCGTCGCTGCCTGGGCGGTGGAGGCCGACCTCGATCCCGGTTCCGTCGACCCCGGCACCTTCACGATGGAGTGGCCGCCGAAGTCGGGACACACCCAGGAGTTCCCCGAGCTCGACCGGGTCGCGTGGTTCGGCCTGGACCGGGCCCGCGAGGTGATCGTCAAGGCGCAGTCCGCGTTTCTGGACCGGCTGGCGGAGCACTCGTCGCGAGGATGACCCGCACGCGTTGCGGCGCCCACCGCCGCGCGGGAAGGTCGAAGCACAGTCGCTCCCCAGGAGGTCAGCCATGCCCATTGCGACGGTGAATCCGGCGAACGGCGAGACGATCAAGACGTACGAGGCCATGGGCGCCGAGGAGATCGAGCGCCGGATCCAGCTCGCCGAGGCCACGTTCCGCACCTACCGGGAGAGCGGCTTCGCCGACCGCGCGCGGCTGCTGAACCGGGCGGCGGATCTGCTGGAGGAGGACCAGCAGGACATCGCCCGCGTCCTGACCACCGAGATGGGCAAGCCGGTCAGGCAGGCCCGCGCCGAGGCCGCGAAGTGCGCCAAGGCGATGCGCTGGTACGCCGCGAACGCCGAGCGCCTGCTCGCCGACGAGGAACCCGCCCGGTCCGACGTCGAGGACTCCGGCGCCTCCCGGGTCCGGGTCCGCTACCGGCCGCTCGGGCCGGTCCTCGCGGTGATGCCGTGGAACTTCCCGCTGTGGCAGGTGATCCGCTTCGCGGCGCCCGCGCTGATGGCGGGCAACGTCGGTCTGCTCAAGCACGCCTCGAACGTGCCCCAGACGGCCCTCTACCTGGAGGACCTGTTCCACCGGGCGGGCTTCAGCGAGGGCTGCTTCCAGACCCTGCTCATCGGCTCCGCCACGGTCGACGAGATCCTGCGCGACGAGCGGGTCCGGGCGGCGACCCTGACCGGCAGCGAGCCCGCGGGCCGGGCGGTGGCCTCCACCTCCGGGGAAATGATCAAGAAGACGGTGCTGGAGCTGGGCGGCAGCGACCCGTTCCTCGTGATGCCGTCGGCCGACATCGACCGGGCTGCCCAGGTCGCGGTGACGGCCCGGGTGCAGAACAACGGGCAGTCGTGCATCGCCGCCAAACGGTTCATCGTGCACACGGACGTCTACGACGCCTTCGCGGAGCGCTTCACCGAGGGCATGAAGGCGCTGAAGGTCGGCGACCCGATGGCGGAGGAGACGGAGGTCGGCCCACTGGCCAGCGAGCAGGGCAGGGCCGATCTGGAGGAGCTGGTGGACGACGCCAGGCGCAGCGGTGCGACGGTGCTGTGCGGCGGTGAGCGGCCCGAGGGCGACGGCTGGTACTACCCGCCGACGATCCTCGCCGACATCACCCGCGAGATGCGCATCCACCGCGAGGAGGCGTTCGGGCCGGTCGCCACGCTGTACCGGGCGGGCGACCTGGACGAGGCGGTGCTGATCGCCAACGACTCGCCGTTCGGCCTGAGTTCCAACGTCTGGACGCGCGAGGAGGCCGATGTCGACCGCTTCGTCCGGGACCTGGAGGCGGGCGGTGTCTACGTCAACGGGATGACCGCCTCCCACCCGGCGTTCCCGTTCGGGGGTGTGAAGCGGTCCGGGTACGGGCGTGAGCTGTCCGGGCACGGAATCCGCGAGTTCTGCAACATCACGACCGTATGGCACGGAGCGTGAGGGTTACAGGGCTACGATCCCCTTTGTGAACCGCGAAGTGACCCTGCCTCTGATCGTCGACGACCGCGGTACCTTGCAGGTGGCCGCGTCCGACGTGAGCAAGCTGCTCCGCACGGTGGGCGGCAGGTGGCTGCGTCTCGTCGAGGCCGGGCAGGAGGGTCTGGACGAGGACACCGTGGCGACGCTGACCATCGAGCTGGCCAAGCTGGCCGACCGGATCGACGTGGCCTGTATCGCGCACAGCAGCGGAGCCGGGTCGTAGCACCGTTTTCCTGCGCCTTTCGTGGGCCCGCGGGGGTCCGGGACCGAAATCCGTCATCGCCTGTACGGAGTAATCCGGCGAGAGATCGTGGCGCTCCCGGGTGATCGTGGGTTTACACCTTCTCGGAGGTGAACCCCCTTCTGACCGGGGCTCAAGAGCTTCCGGACGGCGAAAGCAGGCACGGTTCATGGCGACTTTGTGCAGACCCTCGGTGTCCGTTCCAGAACACGTGATCACGATGGAAGAGACGCTGGAGCTGGCACGCTCCCGCCACGCGGACCATCCCCAACTTCCGCTGGCCCTCCGGCTGATCGAGAACACCGGCGTGCGCACCCGGCACATCGTGCAGCCGATCGAGGAAACCCTCAAGCACCCCGGCTTCGAGGCGCGCAACAAGATCTACGAGTCCGAGGCCAAGGCCCGGGTCCCGGCGGTCGTGCAGCGGGCCCTCGACGACGCGGAACTCCTCACCAGCGACATCGACGTGATCATCTATGTGTCGTGCACGGGCTTCATGATGCCCTCGCTCACGGCCTGGCTGATCAACGAGATGGACTTCTCCAGCACCACCCGCCAGATACCCATAGCCCAGCTGGGCTGTGCGGCCGGCGGCGCGGCGATCAACCGGGCCCACGACTTCTGTATGGCCTACCCGGAGTGCAACGTGCTGATCGTGGCGTGCGAGTTCTGCTCGCTGTGCTACCAGCCCACCGACATCGGCATCGGATCGCTGCTGTCCAACGGCCTGTTCGGCGACGGCGTGGCCGCCGCCGTGGTCCGCGGCCGCGGCGGCACCGGTGTGAAGCTGGAACGCAACGGGTCGTACCTGATCCCCAAGACCGAGGACTGGATCTCGTACGACGTGCGGGCCACCGGCTTCCACTTCCTGCTGGACAAGCGGGTGCCCGGCACCATGGAGCCACTCGCCCCGGCCCTGCACGAACTGGCGGGCGCACACGGCTGGGACGCCTCCGACCTGGACTTCTACATCATCCACGCCGGCGGTCCCCGCATCCTGGACGACCTGAGCAAGTTCCTCCAGGTCGAGCCGCACGCCTTCCGGTTCAGCCGGGCCACCCTCACCGAGTACGGCAACATCGCCAGCGCCGTCGTCCTGGACGCGCTGCGCAGGCTGTTCGACGAGGGCGGCGCGGAGCACCGGGCGCGCGGGCTGCTGGCCGGGTTCGGGCCCGGCATCACCGCGGAGATGTCCGTGGGGCGCTGGCAGATCGACGAGCCGGCGTGACATGAGCCGGGAGCCGCTCACCGGGGCCGCGCCCCGTCCGGCAGTGACCTGCGCCGGATCCGTCCGGAGTGGACTTCGACCCCAGGCTGGGGGCACTGACGGACGAGGGGCCGGTCACCCGGGTGCGGCAGCCCTACGGCGAGCACCGGGCCTGGCTGGTGACCCGCCACGACAAAGTGCGGAGCGTGACCGACCACCCCGGTGCAGCCGCGAGGCGGTCATGGACCGGCCGGTCCCCCGGCCGGCGTCCGGCTTCGGGCCGTACTACTGCGTGGGCGGCCGGGCCGGCGCCCCTTCCCGGCCGGCTGCCGGGCCCGCGGCCGGCGGTACCGCCCGAGGAAGTGCCCTTCAGGAAGGGCACGTTGATCCGCGGGCCCGAGGCCCTGCCCGTGACCTGGTGAGGTGAGCACATCGTGACCGCTACCGAGGGACTGGTGGTACCGCCGGGCGACGGCCGGATCGTCGAGACACCGGCCCAGCACGTCACGTTCAAGGTGACCGGCACGCACTCGCGGATGGCGTCCACCTTCGAGGTGATCGTCCCTCCCGGGTTCGACGTCGGCGCCCATGTGCACACCCGCAGCGAGGAGCTGTTCTACGTCCTGGAGGGCGAGCTGGACGTGCTCGCCTTCGAGCCGCATGTCCGGACCCCCGACAACTGGCAGAAGTGGGAGTCCGGTTCGGGCAACCGGGTGGTCCGGGCGACCCCGGGCACGGTCATCGTCGTGCCACCCGGCTGCCCGCACGCGTTCGCGAACCCGACGGAGAGCCCGGCCAAGATGTTCTTCCAGGCGTCCCCGCCACCGGACCACGAGCGGTACTTCGAGGAACTGCTGGAGATCCTGCGCGACGGGGGCCCGCCGGACCACGCGGCGATCGAGGCACTCCGGGCGAGGTACGACATCGAGCAGCTGACGCCGCTCAGGCACCGTTAGCGGATGGGCATCCCCGAGACCGTCCGCGCGATCACCAGGCGCTGGATCTCACTGGTCCCCTCGAATATCGTGTAGATCGCGGCGTCCCGGTGCATCCGCTCCACCGGGTACTCACGGGTGTATCCGTTGCCGCCCAGTATCTGGATCGCCTGGGCGGTGACCTTCTTCGCCGTCTCACTGGCGAACAGCTTGGACATGGACCCCTCGGCCGCCGTGAACGGCTTGCCGCTCACCGCCATCCAGGACGCCCGCCACACCAGCAGCCGCGCCGCGTCGATGGACGTGCGCATGTCCGCGAGCTGGAACGCCACGCCCTGGTTGTCGATGATCGGCCGGCCGAACTGCTCACGGGTCGTCGCGTAGTCCAGCGCCACCTCGTAGGCGGCCCGGGCGGTGCCCACCGCCATCGCGCCGACGGCCGGACGCGACGCCTCGAACGTGGCCATCGCCGCGTTCTTCACGCGCTCCCCGCCCCCCCGTGCCCGCTCACGGGCGCGCGCCAGCCGCTCGTCCAGCTTCTCCTTGCCGCCGAGCAGGCAGGAGCCGGGCACGCGGACGTTGTCGAGGATCACCTCGGCGGTGTGGGAGGCGCGGATGCCGTGCTTCTTGAACTTCTGCCCCTGGGAGAGTCCCGGGGTGTCCGGCGGGACGATGAAGGAGGCGTGGCCCTTGGAGCCGAGCTCCGGGTCGACCACCGCGACGACCACGTGGACGTTGGCGATGCCGCCGTTGGTCGCCCACGTCTTCGTACCGTTGACGACCCACTCGTCCCCGGCCTCGTCGTACACGGCACGCGTGCGCATGGAGGCCACGTCGGATCCGGCGTCGGGCTCGGAGGAGCAGAAGGCGGCGACCTTGACATCGTTGGCATCGCCGTACATCTGCGGGATCCAGGTGCCGATCTGCTCCTCGGTGCCGTTGGCCAGCACGCCCACCGCCGCGAGGCCGGTCCCGACGATCGACAGGGCGATGCCGGCGTCTCCCCAGAAGAGCTCCTCCATGGCCATCGGGATGCCGAGGCCGGTGGGGTCGAAGTACTGCTGCGCGTAGAAGTCGAGGGAGTAGATGCCGACCTTGGCGGCCTCCTGGATGACCGGCCAGGGAGTCTCCTCACGCTCGTCCCATTCGGCGGCCGCGGGGCGGATGACGTCGGCGGCGAAGCCGTGCAGCCAGTCCCGGACCTCCCTCTGTTCGTCGTTGAGCTCCATGGTGAACTCGGCCATGTCCCCTCCAGCGGCGCACATGCATGTTACTTGCGGTAACGCAGTCTGTTACCGCTGGGTAGGCGAAGTCAACTCACTGCGGCCCCTCGGCAGCCCGTTCGAGGCTCTGGGGGTGTTGAGTGTTAGTTTGCGCAGGCGTCACCGATTCAGCACGGGTGGGGAGAGCACATGGACACCACGCAGCGGACCGAGCAGCAGCGGTCCGCCGACCGCCGACGGCGCGAGCTGCTGGAGGCCGCCGACCGCGTCGTGCTGCGGGACGGTCCGCAGGCGTCGATGAACGCCATCGCGGCGGAGGCGGGCATCACGAAGCCGATCCTCTACCGCCACTTCGGCGACAAGGGCGGGCTGTACGCGGCGCTGGCCAAACGGCACACCGACGCGCTGCTCGACTCGCTGCGGGCGGCGCTGGACGCCCCGGCGGAGCGGCGCGAGCGGGTGGAGGCCACCCTCGACACCTACCTCGCGGCGATCGAGGCGCGGCCTCAGGTGTACCGCTTCCTGATGCATCCGGCGGAGGGCTCGCCGGGCGACCAGGGCTTCGACGTGGGCAAGCACTCGGCGCCGCTGCTGCGGCGGATGGGTGAGGAGCTGGCCCAGGTGATCGAGGAGCGGCTGGATCTCGGGCCGGAGAGCCAGCGGCTGGCCCGGGTCTGGGGACACGGGATCGTGGGGATGATGCATGCCGCCGGGGACTGGTGGCTGGGGGAACGGCCCTGTTCGCGGAGCGAGTTGGTGCGGTGTCTGGCCGATCTGCTGTGGGGCCGGCTCGCCGCCGCGGGGGACCGGGTCGGGGGGCCTGGCTTCTGACGGCCTTGTGCCGGGGGCGGGGAGCTGTCGCGCGGTCCCGCGCCCACGGGGACGCCTTGTCACCGGCGCCATGAGGCCCGGGTCACTTGCCGCATCAGCCGTCCGTGGCGCCAGCCCCGGACCCGGTCCGCGTACACCGTGCCGTCCAGGTGGTCGCACTCGTGCTGCAGACAGCGGGCGAAGAAACCGGTGCCGTGGATCGTGACCGGGTCGCCCGTCACCGTGACGCCCTCCACCACCGCGTGGTCGTGGCGCTCCGTGCCCGCCTCCAGGCCCGGCAGGGACAGACAGCCCTCCGGGCCCCGGATCACCACTCCGTCCGCCACGACCAGACGCGGGTTGACCACATGCCCCAGGTGCCGTACGTCATCGTCGTCGGGGCAGTCGAAGACGAAGACCCGCAGCGGCTCGCCGACCTGGTTCGCGGCCAGGCCGACGCCCTGGGCGGCGTACATCGTCGCGAACAAGTCCTCCACGAGGCGGGAGAGTTCGGGGCCGAAATCGGTGACTTCCGTGCAGGGTGTGTGCAGGACGGGGTCGCCGAGCAGGGTGAGGGGCCGGACACGCCCGTGAGCGCCCGGGATGGAGCCTTGTCGCATGCCGGCAAGGGTACGGTCCTCGCTGGCGCGCTCCCAGCGCGCGGGGATCGTGACGGTGCCGCGATTCGGGCAGGTGAGTGGATCTCGATAGGCTGAGGCGTCACCACGTTGCCGGATGCTACGGCGCGGCGCGTACGCAAGGAGGATCGAGAACTGATGGCAGGCAACTCGGACCCGCTCTCGCCGCGGGCCAAGCTGGCCGTGACCGCGGGCAAGGCGGTCGCCGCGGCATCGCGCGCAGCGGGACGCGGCAGCGGTTCGGTGATCGGTGGCCGGGTGGCCCTCAAACTCGATCCCGACCTCCTGGCCCGGCTCGCCCAGAACCTGGACGTGATCCTGGTGTCGGCGACCAACGGCAAGACCACCACGACACGGCTGATCGCCGAGGCGCTGCGCGCGGCGGGCCCCGTGGTGTCCAACGCGCTCGGCGCCAACATGCCCGCCGGGATCACCTCGGCGCTGGCCGGCGGCTCGGACGCCAAGTTCGGTGTCATCGAGGTCGACGAGAAGTACCTGGCCGGTGTGGCCCGGGACACCGGCCCGAAGTGCATCGCGCTGCTGAACCTCTCCCGCGACCAGCTCGACCGTGCCGCGGAGACCCGGATGCTCGCGGAGAACTGGCGCGAGGGGCTCGCCGGCACCAAGGCCGTGGTCGTCGCCAACGCGGACGACCCGCTGGTGGTGTGGGCGGCGTCGTCGTCCCCCAATGTGATCTGGGTCGCGGCCGGGCAGATGTGGAAGGACGACGCCTGGTCCTGCCCGTCCTGCGGCGGTGTGATGCGCCGCCCCGGCGACGACTGGTTCTGCGGCGAGTGCGGCTTCCGTCGCCCCACGCCGAGCTGGGCGCTCTCCCGGGACCACGTTCTCGACCCGCACGGCTCGGCCTGGCCGATCCACCTCCAGCTTCCGGGCCGCGCCAACAAGGCCAACGCCACCTCCTCGGCCGCCGTCGCCGCCGTGTTCGGGGTGCCGCCGCAGGTCGCCCTCGAGCGGATGTACCAGGTGCAGGCGGTGGCCGGACGGTACGACGTGGTGCAGTTCATGCAGCGCGACCTGCGGCTGCTGCTGGCCAAGAACCCGGCAGGGTGGCTGGAGACGTTCTCCCTGATCGACCCGCCGCCCACGCCGGTGATCCTGTCCGTGAACGCGCGCTCCGCCGACGGCACGGACACCTCGTGGCTCTGGGACGTCGACTACACGCGGCTGACCGGCCACCCGATCTTCGTCGTCGGTGACCGCAAGCTCGACCTCGCGGTGCGGCTGGAGGTGGCGAACCAGCACTTCCAGGTCTGCGAAAACCTCGACGAGGCGGTGCAGAAGGCCCCGCCGGGCCGGATCGAGGTCATCGCCAACTACACCGCGTTCCAGGACCTGCGCCGCCGCGTCGGCAACTGACAAGACTTCAGGGGACTTTCGTGAGCGACAACCAACTGCGGGTCGTCTGGATCTACCCGGACCTGCTCAGCACGTACGGCGACCAGGGCAACGTCCTCGTCGTGGAGCGCCGGGCCCGGCAGCGGGGCCTGGACGTGGCCCGGCTGGACGTGCGCAGCGACCAGCCCATCCCGACGTCCGGCGACATCTACCTGATCGGCGGCGGCGAGGACCGGCCGCAACGGCTCGCGGCCGAGCGGCTGCGCCGGGACGGCGGTCTGCACCGGGCCGTGGAGAACGGGGCGATCGTGTTCTCCGTGTGCGCCGGGTACCAGATCCTCGGGAACGAGTTCATCAACGACCTCGGCCGGCGTGAGCCCGGCCTCGGCCTGCTCGACGTGGTCTCGACGCGCGGCGAGGGCGAGCGGTGCGTCGGTGACGTGCTCGGCGACGTCGACCAGCGTCTGGGCCTGCCCCCGCTGACCGGCTTCGAGAACCACCAGGGCATCACCCACCTCGGCCCCACGGCCCGCCCGCTCGCGCGGGTGCGGTTCGGCAACGGCAACGGCACGGGTGACGGCACGGAGGGCGCGTACAACGACACGGTCTTCGGCACCTACATGCACGGCCCTGTGCTGGCCCGGAACCCGCAGATCGCCGATCTGCTGCTGAAGCTGGCGCTCGACGTCAACGCGCTGCCGCCGACCGACGACCGCTGGTACGAGGCGCTGCGGGACGAGCGCATCGCGGCGGCGCAGCAGCAGCCCGCCTGAGGCGCTCCCGCACGGTTGCAGCACCGCTCGGCAAGCCCGTCTGACGGGGCGTCCGCACAGGTGAGCGCGGTCGTCCAGCAGTCGGACGCACGGTTCGGTCCCGCCCCCCTGTGCCGCTAGGGTGGCGGGGATCGAGCCGGACAGCGTGGTCCGGACCCGGCCCACGTCGAGAAGGTATTACGGGCTATGCGCATTGGTGTCCTCACCTCCGGCGGCGACTGCCCCGGTCTGAACGCCGTCATCCGGTCCGTCGTGCACCGCGCCCTCGTCGACCACGGCGACGAGGTCATCGGGTTCCGGGACGGCTGGAAGGGCCTCCTGGAGTGCGACTACCTCAAGCTCGACCTCGACGCGGTGGGCGGCATCCTCGCCCGCGGCGGCACGATCCTCGGCTCCTCCCGGGTCCGTCCCGAACATCTGCGGGACGGCGTGGAGCGGGCCAAGGGGCATGTGCGGGAGCTCGGCCTCGACGCCATCATCCCGATCGGCGGTGAGGGCACCCTGAAGGCGGCCCGGCTGCTGTCGGACAACGGGCTGCCCATCGTGGGCGTGCCGAAGACCATCGACAACGACATCGCCGTCACCGACGTGACGTTCGGCTTCGACACCGCCGTGACCGTCGCGACCGAGGCGCTGGACCGGCTCAAGACCACCGCCGAGTCCCACCAGCGCGTGCTGATCGTGGAGGTCATGGGCCGGCACACCGGATGGATCGCGCTGCACTCGGGTATGGCTGCGGGCGCCCACGCCATCGTCGTACCGGAGCGGCCGTTCGACATCGACGAGCTGACCGCGAAGGTCGGCGAGCGGTTCGAGGCGGGCAAACGGTTCGCGATCGTCGTCGTGGCGGAGGGCGCCAAGCCCCGGCCCGGCACCATGGCGTTCGACGAGGGCGGCAAGGACGTCTACGGCCACGAGAGGTTCGCGGGGGTCGCGCGGCAGCTCTCCGTCGAGCTGGAGAACCGGCTCGGGAAGGAAGCGCGGCCGGTCATCCTCGGGCATGTGCAGCGCGGTGGTACGCCGACCGCGTACGACCGGGTGCTCGCCACGCGGTTCGGGTGGCACGCGGTTCAGGCCGCGCACCGGGGCGAGTTCGGGAAGATGACCGCGCTGAACGGGACGGACATCGTGATGGTGCCGCTGGCGGAGGCCGTGGAGACGCTGAAGACGGTGCCGTCGGACCGGTACGCCGAGGCGGAGTGCGTGCTGTAGCAGTCCGGGTGCCGGTCGGCATCCGGCACTGCCCCCGGTCGAAGGCGCGGCCGGGGGCAGTTCTAGTCTTGGGGCGGACAGACAGCACAACCCGCACGAAACAGGAGCCGTCGCATGGATCACAGCGGGCACGGCATGACCATGGACTTGCCGCCGTTCACGCTGGGGCGAGGGCTTCAGTGGTCGGCGGAGCCGTTCTTTCTCGTGGCCTGCCTGCTGGGGCTCGCGCTGTACGGGTGGGGTGTCGTCCGGCTGCGGCGGCGCGGGGACGGGTGGCCGGTGGGGCGGACCGTGTCCTTCGTCGCCGGTGTGCTGACCATCGGGATCATGATGTGCACCAAGCTGAACGACTACGGCATGGTCATGTTCAGCGTGCACATGGTGCAGCACATGGTGATCAGCATGCTGTCGCCGATCCTGATCCTGCTCGGTGCGCCGATCACGCTCGCGCTGCGGGCGCTGCCGCCGGCCGCCCGGGGCCACAAGGGGCCACGGGAGCTGCTGCTGGCGCTGCTGCACAGCCGGTACATGCGGATCGTCACGCATCCCGTGTTCACGATCCCGCTGTTCATCGCGAGCCTGTACGCGCTGTACTTCACGCCGATCTTCGACTTCCTGATGGGCTCCCAGCCGGGGCACATCGCGATGATGGTGCACTTCCTCGCCACCGGCCTGGTGTTCTTCTGGCCGATCATCGGCGTGGACCCGGGGCCGCACCGGCCCGGCCACCTGATGCGGATGCTGGAGCTGTTCGCGGGCATGCCGTTCCACGCGTTCTTCGGTATCGCGCTGATGATGGCGTCGACGCCGATGGTCGCCACCTACGCCGATCCGCCCGCCTCGCTCGGTATCGACGCGCTCGCCGACCAGAACGCGGCCGGCGGCATCGCCTGGGCGTTCAGTGAGATCCCGTCCGTGCTGGTGCTGATCGCGCTGCTGTTCCAGTGGCACGCCTCGGAACAGCGTCAGGCCCGGCGCAAGGACCGCGCCGCCGACCGGGACGGCGACAAGGAACTCGAGGCCTACAACGCCTATCTGGCCTCACTGAACGCACGCACCCGCTGACCTTCGAGTCCCGGCGCGCGGGGGCCGCGCGGTCATCCGCGGGCGGTGGTGGCCGCGCACGGCCTGCCGGCGCACGAGGGCCTGCCGAACATCGTGATGGACATCGTTGCGGCGTCCTTCCTGGGCGTGCCTGTTTCGAGGCGGCCGGACGTCGGCCGTCTGCCTGGTGCCGGGTGGGCACGGCCCGGTGCACGGCCGCTCGGCGCCGTCGAAGGGTGGCGGCGAGCGCGCGCCGTCGCCTGAACAACTGTTCGAAACAGGACGCCCGGACCGGCCTCCTGCGAAGGCGCGCGCGACGGACAGATGCTCGGATTCACTCGACTGGGCCAATGGCCGATGCTCGCCGAGGCACTGAGCCGCCCCGACGCGGGGTGCGCGCGGAGGGCGACGCCGGACGACCACGGAATCGCCCCTTGCGGCTGCCGGGCCGGTTCCTGGACGGGCGGGTGCCCTTGGAATTCCGGCACTCATTTCGCCGTCTGCCCCGTCCGGAGGCAGAACGGGGGCACCATGGAGGGAACGAACCATGAGGAGGGTGTTGCGATGCCCGGTTCCACGGACGGTTCCACGAAGACGATGGGGGTGCTCACCGTAGGCGGCCTGGTCGTGGTGACCGCCTACACGGTGGCGCTCGGCAGCAACGGCTGGCTGTGGTTCGGCTGGGTCGTGCTGGGCCTGATAACCCTCGGGATGGTGGCCACCCGGAGCACCTGACGAGGCCGGTTCACTCGCGGGTGAGCCGCCCCGCGGAGTGCACCCCCGGCTGATACTTCGGCAGCCGGGCGGTGACCTTCATCCCCGCGCCGACGGCGGTCTCGATCACGAGGCCGTGGTCGTCGCCGTAGACCTGCCGCAGCCGGTCGTCCACGTTGGACAGCCCGATGCCGCCCGACGGGCTGACCTCCCCGGCGAGGATGCGGCGCAGCAGGTCGGGGTCCATACCGGCGCCGTCGTCCTCGATCACCACGAGGGCCTCGGCGCCGGTGTCCTGGGCGGTGATGCTGATGTGGCACGTGTCGGCCTTGCCTTCGAGGCCGTGTTTGACCGCGTTCTCCACGAGCGGCTGCAGGCAGAGGAAGGGCAGGGCCACCGGCAGCACCTCGGGCGCGATCTGGAGCGTGACGGAGAGGCGGTCGCCGAAGCGTGCCCGGACGAGCGCCAGGTAGTGGTCGATGGCGTGGAGTTCGTCCGCGAGCGTGGTGAAGTCGCCGTGCCTGCGGAACGAGTAGCGGGTGAAGTCCGCGAACTCCAGGAGCAGTTCGCGTGCGCGCTCGGGGTCGGTGCGGACGAACGAGGCGATCACCGCGAGCGAGTTGAAGATGAAGTGGGGCGAGATCTGGGCGCGCAGGGCCTTGATCTCGGCCTCGATGAGGCGGGTGCGTGACTGGTCCAGGTCGGCGAGTTCGAGCTGTACGGAGACCCAGCGGGCCACCTCGCCGGCCGCCCTGACCAGGACGGCGGACTCGCGGGGCGCGCAGGCCACGAGGGCGCCGTGCACCCGGTCGTCGACGGTGAGCGGGGCGACCACCGCCCAGCGCAGGGTGCAGTCGGGGACGTCGCAGGTCAGGCGGAAGGCCTCGCCGCGGCCGGCCTCCAGGGGGCCGGTCAGGCGTCGCATGATCTCGGCGCGGTGGTGGGCGCCCACGCCGTCCCAGGCGAGCACGTGCGTGTCGTCGGTGAGGCACAGGGCGTCCGTGCCGAGCAGGGAGCGCAGCCTGCGGGCGGATCTGCGGGCCGTCTCACCGGTGAGGCCGGCCCGCAGCGGGGGCGCGGCGAGAGAAGCGGCGTGCAGGGTCTGGAAGGTGGCGTGCTCGACGGGGGTGCCGAGGCCGCCGAGGCTCTCGGGGCGGGCCGTGCGCCGGCCCAGCCAGAAGCCCGCGGCGAGCAGCGGGAGCACGGCGACACACAGCCCGGCGAGGAAGCCGCTCATGCCGTCCCCTCCCCCTCAAGGTCCCCATGGCGTTGCGAACCGTGCGCGCGGCCGGTCATGCCTTCACCTCCGCCCGGACTTCCTCCGGCAGATGGAACCGCGCCAGGATCGCCGCCGTTCCCGCCGGGACCCGGCTCGCGGTGGCGAGCGAGACGAGGACCATCGTGAGGAAGCCCAGCGGTACCGACCACAGCGCGGGCCAGGCGAGCAGGGCGTGCAGCGGCCCCGGTCCCGGGAAGCCCGCCATGGTCGCGGCCACCGCCAGGAAGGCCGAACCGCCGCCGACCAGCATCCCGGCCGCCGCGCCTGGCGGGGTCAGCCGCCGCCACCAGATGCCGAGCACCAGCAGCGGGCAGAAGGACGACGCCGACACGGCGAAGGCCAGCCCCACCGCGTCCGCCACCGGCAGCCCACCGACCAGCACGCTCGCCGCGAGGGGCGCCGCCATCGCGAGGACGGTGCCGAGCCGGAAGTGCCGCACGCCCCGCGAGGGCAGGACGTCCTGGGTCAGTACGCCCGCCACCGCCATGGTCAGCCCCGACGCCGTGGACAGGAAGGCGGCGAAGGCCCCGCCCGCGACCAGCGCGCCGAGCAGATCGCCGCCCACGCCGCCGATCATGCGCTCCGGCAGCAGCAGCACCGCCGCGTCCGCGTCGCCGGTCAGGGTGAGTTCGGGGGCGTAGATGCGGCCGAGGGCGCCGTACACCGGCGGCAGCAGGTAGAAGCCGCCGATCAGGGCGAGCACGGCGACCGTCGTCCGGCGGGCGGCGACGCCGTGCGGGCTGGTGTAGAAGCGGACGACGACGTGCGGCAGGCCCATGGTGCCGAGGAAGGTGGCGAGGATCAGTCCGTAGGTGGCGTACAGCGGACGGTCCTCGCGGCGCTCTGCCCGTGACGGCGCCATTCCGCCGCCGCTCGCGGTGTCGGCCGTGGGAATGGGGGTCCCCTTGTCGAAGGTGAGGCGGGTGCCCTGGTCGATGCGGTGGGTGCCGGCCGGGAGGTCCAGCCGCCGCTCCTCGTACCTCCGTCCGTCGACCGTGCCGCTGACCGTCACCGTCAGGGGGCTGTCGAGCCGCAGGTCGAGGCTGTCGTCGACGCGGACGGCACGTTGTTCGCGGAGGGCGGCCGGTTCGTCGAAGGCGTCGCGGGGGGCGCCGTCCCCCTGCCAGGCGAGGACGAGGAAGAGCGCGGGCACCAGCAGGGCGGTGAGCTTCAGCCAGTACTGGAAGGCCTGCACGAAGGTGATGCTGCGCATGCCTCCCGCGGCGACGATCGCGGTGACCACGACGGCGACGATGATCCCGCCCAGCCAGTCGGGCGCCCCGGTCAGTACGGTCAGCGTCAGGCCCGCGCCCTGGAGTTGGGGCAGCAGGTACAGCCAGCCGACGCCGACCACGAAGGCGCCCGCGAGCCGCCGTACCGCCGGGGAGGCGAGGCGGGCCTCGGCGAAGTCGGGCAGCGTGTAGGCGCCGGAGCGGCGCAGCGGAGCGGCGACGAACACGAGGAGGACGAGATATCCGGCGGTGTAGCCGACCGGGTACCAGAGCATGTCCGGACCCTGGACGAGGACCAGTCCCGCGATGCCGAGGAAGGACGCCGCCGAGAGGTACTCCCCGCTGATCGCGGCGGCGTTCAGACGGGGGCCGACGGTGCGCGAGGCGACGTAGAAGTCGGAGGTGGTCCGGGATATGCGCAGACCGAAGGCGCCGACGAGGACGGTGGCCAGGACGACGAGGGCGACGGCGGGGACGGCGTAACCGGAGTACAAGGGCCGTCGTCCTCAGCGGTCCTCGACGAGGCGGACGAAGTCCCGTTCGTTGCGTTCGGCGCGGCTCACGTACCAGCGGGCCAGGAGGACCAGGGGCGCGTACAGGCAGAAGCCGAGGACCAGCCACTCCAGGCGGCGGGCGTCGGGGGCGGTCGCGAACACCAGCGGCAGGGGTCCGACGAGCAGGACGAGGACGGCGGACACCGTCAGTGCGGCGCGGAGTTGGGTGCGCATCAGGGAGCGGACGTAGGTGTGACCGAGAGTGGTCTGCTCGTCGATCTCGGTCTGCGGGCGGTAGTAGCCCGGGGCACGGCGCGCGCCACGGCGTGGGCCGGTGACGACGACCCGGCGTTCGGTGGGTTCCTGGGGCACCGTCACGCCCTCCTCATGAGCAGGTCCCGCAGCTCACGGGCGTGGCGGCGGCTGACCTGGAGTTCCTCGGCACCGACCAGGACGCAGACCGTGCCCGCGTCCAGGCGGAGTTCGCCGATGTGCCGCAGGGCGACCAGGTGACGGCGGTGGATGCGGACGAAGCCGCGCGAGCGCCAGCGGTCCTCCAGGGCGGACAGCGGGATGCGCACCAGGTGGCTGCCCTTGGCGGTGTGCAGCCGGGCGTAGTCGCCCTGGGCCTCGACGTGGGTGATGTCGTCGACGGCGACGAAACGGGTGACGCCGCCGAGTTCCACGGGGATGTGGTCGGGGTCGGGCTCGTGCACGGGGATGCGCGCAGCGGTGCCGCGCCGCTCCGCGGCCCGGCGTACGGCTTCGGCGAGGCGCTCCTTGCGGACCGGTTTGAGGACGTAGTCGACGGCTTTGAGGTCGAAGGCCTGGACGGCGAAGTCCTCGTGCGCGGTGACGAAGACGACCAGCGGGGGCTGGGCGAAGCCGGTCAGCAGACGGGCCAGGTCGAGACCGTCGAGGCCGGGCATGTTGATGTCGAGGAAGACGACGTCGATGGCCTCGGGTCCGTCCGGTCCGCTCTCCAGGGCGCGGGTGATCCGGCGCAGCGCCTCGGTCGCGTCGCCGGCGCCCTCCGCGCTGCCGATCCGCGGGTCCGCGTTCAGCAGGTACACGAGTTCCTCGAGGGAGGGGCGTTCGTCGTCGACAGCCAGGGCACGCAGCATGAACGTGGAGTCTAGGAGCAATTCGTACGCCTGCACACGTCCCGGACGTGGACGTTCTCGCTGGATACAGTGCCCGCATGAACAGCAGGCCGGCGCCCTTCGACGAACTGGACCGGAAGATCATCACCGCGCTGATGGCGAACTCCAGGACGAGCTTCGCCGAGATCGGCGCGGCGATCGGGTTGTCGGCGACCGCGGTGAAGCGCCGGGTGGACCGGCTGCGGGAGACCGGCGTGATCACGGGGTTCACGGCGACCGTGGAGCCGTCGGCGCTGGGCTGGCGTACCGAGGCGTACGTGGAGGTGTACTGCGAGGGCGCGGCCCCGCCGCGGCGGCTGGCCGAGGTGGTGCGGGGCTATCCGGAGATCGCGGCCGCGATGACGGTGACGGGGGGCGCGGACGCGCTGCTGCACGTGCGGGCCCGGGACGTGGAGCACTTCGAGGAGGTGCTGGAGCGGATCCGTACGGAGCCGTTCATCCGCAAGACGATCAGCGTGATGGTGCTGTCCCATCTGATTCCGGAGAGTCCGGAGGCGGGTGCGAGTCAGCCCGCGCCGGAGCGCGCACCAGACGTGCGCTGAGCTCGAGAACTACGCAGCATTGCTGCGTAGACACGCAGCTTTTGTTTCTTGTCGCGCGTCTGCGCCGTTTCTACCGTGGTGTCACCCCCAGTCGACACCGCAGGAAGCGGAGGGACCCCTCTGTGTCCGAAACCCGTGTGCCGCGCCGGCGGCGCTTCCTCGTCTGCGAACCCAGACACTTCGCCGTGCAGTACGCGATCAACCCCTGGATGCATCCCGACGTCCAGGTCGACGTCGGTCTCGCCCAGGAGCAGTGGCGGACCCTGATCCGCGTCTACGAGGACCACGGCCACACGGTCGACTCCGTGCCGCCGGTGCCGGGTCTGCCGGACATGGTCTTCGCCGCCAACTCGGCGGTCGTCGTCGACGGCCGCGTCTTCGGCTCGCTCTTCCACGCGCCCGAGCGGCGCCCCGAGTCCACGCACTACGACACCTGGTTCAAGGGGGCGGGCTTCGACGTCTACCGCCCCGAGAACGTGTGCGAGGGCGAGGGCGACCTCGTCCCGACGGGCCGGTTCGTGCTGGCAGGCACCGGATTCCGCACGACCCGCGAGGCACATCGCGAGGTGCAGGAGTTCCTCGGTGTGCCGGTGATCTCCCTGACCCTGGTGGACCCGTACCTCTACCACCTCGACACGGCGCTGTTCGTGCTCGACGAGGAGAACATCGCGTACTACCCGGAGGCCTTCTCGCCCGGCAGCCGTGAGGTGCTCGCGCGCCTGTACCCGGACGCGGTGCTCGGCACCCGGGAGGACGCGATGGCCTTCGGGCTGAACTCCGTCTCCGACGGACGCCACGTCTTCATCTCACCCCGCGCCGAGGGCCTCGCCGCGCAGCTCGCCGACCGCGGTTACGTGCCCGTGCCGGTGGACCTGTCGGAGTTCCACAAGGCCGGCGGGGGCATCAAGTGCTGCACCCAGGAAATCCGGGAGATCCGTTCATGACCGCACCCGCCCGTACCCGCGACTCCGCCGAGCTGATCCGCGCCGAGGAGCCGGTGCTCGCGCACAACTACCACCCGCTGCCCGTGGTCGTGGCAAGCGCCGAGGGCACCTGGGTCCAGGACGTCGAGGGCCGCAGGTACCTCGACATGCTGGCCGGCTACTCGGCCCTGAACTTCGGCCACCGCCACCCCGCCCTGATCGACGCGGCCCACCGCCAGCTCGACCGCCTCACCCTGACCTCCCGGGCCTTCCACAACGACCGGCTGGCCGACTTCGCGGAGCGGCTGGCCGCGCTGACCGGCCTGGACATGGTGCTGCCCATGAACACGGGCGCCGAGGCCGTCGAGAGCGGCATCAAGGTGGCGCGCAAGTGGGCGTACGACGTGAAGGGCGTCCCCGCCGACCGGGCGACGATCGTGGTCGCCGCGGAGAACTTCCACGGCCGTACGACGACGATCGTGAGCTTCTCGACGGACGAGACGGCACGGGCCGGCTTCGGCCCGTTCACGCCGGGATTCCGGATCGTGCCGTACAACGACCTCGCCGCGCTGGAGGCGGCGGTCGACGAGACGACCGCGGCGGTGCTGATCGAGCCGATCCAGGGCGAGGCGGGCGTGCTGATCCCGGACGACGGCTACCTGGCCGGCGTGCGGGAACTGACCCGGCGCAAGGGGTGCCTGTTCATCGCGGACGAGATCCAGTCCGGCCTCGGGCGTACGGGCCGGACGCTCGCCGTCGAGCACGAGGGCGTCGTCCCCGACATGCTGCTCCTCGGCAAGGCGCTGGGCGGGGGCATCGTGCCGGTGTCGGCGGTGGTCGCGCGCCGTGAGGTGCTCGGGGTGCTGCGGCCGGGTGAGCACGGTTCGACGTTCGGCGGCAACCCGCTGGCCGCCGCGGTCGGTACGGCGGTCGTCGAACTGCTTCAGACGGGGGACTTCCAGCGCCGCGCCGCGGAGCTGGGCGTGGTGCTGCGGGGCGGCCTGGAGGAACTGGTCGGCAAGGGCGTCGTGGGATTCCGGGCGCGGGGGCTGTGGGCGGGCGTCGACATCGACCCGGCGATCGGCACCGGGCGCGAGATCAGCGAACGCCTGATGCGCGAGGGCGTCCTGGTGAAGGACACCCACGGGTCCACCATCCGGCTGGCCCCGCCGCTGACCGTCACCGGCGAGGAGCTGCGGTCGGCACTGGATGCGTTGGGGACGGTGCTCGGCCAGGCCTGAGGGGCGGGGCGGCGCGGGCCGGAGGCACCTTCGCGGTCCCGCCCGCGCCGCCCGTTCCGCTCCCCCGCGCCGCGCGTTCCGCTCCTCCGTGCCGCGCCGCGCCGCACGTCCCGCTCCCTCCCCGGCCGTGCACCGTCGGCCCGCCCCCTGCCGGGCCGTACGGCACCGCCACCGTGCGGCCCCACCTGGTCCTGGACCTTCCCCGGCCCTGGACCTCCCGGGACCGCACCACACCGCCCGGCACCCCGTTCCGCCGGACCGCCCCGGGACCGCACCACACCGCCCGGCACCCCGTTCCGCCGGACCGCCCCGCGCCGGCCGCACCGCCTCAGAGGCCTCCACCCGCCGCACCGGCCGCACCGTCTCAGAGGCTCCCCACCGGCCGCGCCGCCCCACCGGACCACCCCCCGCCGCCACACCGCCGTCACCGCGCAAGCCCACACCACCGCTCCCCTCAAGGAGCCACCCCGGCCACCGCTTGCCCACCCGCTCCTCCCGGTGGCGGGCGCTCACGCGGCAGCCCCGCCCCCGCAGGGGTGAAGATGGGGGCAAGAGGTGGTAGACCACTCTCAGCGACAGAGAGGTCAACGGTGGGCACATACGAGGAGCGCGACGTCGACCGTCGGCCGTTCGACGTGGCGGACGCCGCTCCCGTCCTGCTCGACGCCCGGGGCGTCGTGACGAGCTGGACCAGGGACGCCCAGCGCCTGCTGGGCTACCCGCCCGCCGAGGCCGTCGGCCGTGGCATCGCCGAACTGCTGGCCTCCGAGGACGCCTCGCGGGTGCCGGAGCTGGTCGAGCGGTGCCGAAGGGAAGGCGGCTGGGCGGGCCTGCTGACCGCCCGGCGCGCCGACGGCTCGCCGCTGCGCGTGATGGTCCGGGTCACCTCGGCGCTGGAGACTCAGGGTCCGTCCCGCTGGCTGGTGCTGATGTCGGAGCTGGCCGGGGCTCCCGGCTGGGACATGAGCCGCACCATGCTGGAGCAGATGGTGACCCGGTCCTCGGTCGGCGTAGCGATCGTCGACACCGACCTGCGCTTCGTCTGGTCGAACCCGGCTCTCGCCCAGTTCGGCGGCGGCCCGCCCGACCGCAGGCTGGGCCTGCGACTGGCCGACATCCAGCCGGGCCTGGACACCGAGGCGATCGAGGCGCAGATGCGGCACGTACTGGCGACCGGCGATCCTGTCGCCGGCTACGAGCTCGTGGGCCACGTGCGCGCCGCCCCGTTCCGCGAGACCGCGCAGATGATGTCGTTCACCCGGCTCGACGACGGGCACGGCCATCCGATGGGCGTGTACTACACCGTCCAGGACATCACCGACCGGCACCGCGACCGCCGGCGCCTGGCCCTGCTCGACCGGGCGGGCGAGCGCATCGGCCGCACTCTCGACATCACGGTGACCGCGCAGGAGCTGGCCGACGTGGCGGTGCCCGAGCTCGCCGACTTCGTCACCGTCGACCTGCTGGAGTCGGTGCTGCGCGGCGGGGAACCGGAACCCGGGCCGCCGAGCGACACGGACCGGGTGCCGCTGCGCCGGGCGGGTCAGCGCTCGCTGGACCGGACCGTGCTGGACGCCGTCGTGGGGATCGGCGAGGTGGCGACGTATCTCGCCGGGTCACCGCCGATCCGCTCCCTGACGACGGGCATGCCCTGGCGTGAGGCACGGCTCGACCCGCTCGCCGAGGAGTGGACCACGGAGACACGCGGCGGCCGGCGGTCCATCTTCCTGGAGCTGGGCCTGCACAGCGCGATGATCGTGCCGATCCGCGCGCGGGGCGTCACCCTCGGCGTCACCACCTTCTTCCGGCGCCGCCGGCACGAGCCCTTCGACGAGGGCGACCTGAGTCTGGCCGAGGACCTCGTCTCCCGGGCGGCCGTCTGCGTCGACAACGCCCGGCGCTACACCCGCGAGCGTGACGCGGCCCTGGTGCTGCAGCGCAGCCTGCTGCCGCACCGGCTGCCGGAGCAGGCAGCCGTGGAGGTGACGGCCTGCTACCGGCCCGCCGACGAGCTGACCGGCATCGGAGGGGACTGGTACGACCTGATCCCGCTCTCGGGGGCGCGGGTCGCCCTGGTGGTGGGCGAGGTGGCCGGGCACGGCATCCAGGCGGCCGCGGCCATGGGACGGCTGAGGACCGCCGTACGCACCCTCGCCGCGCTGGATCTGAGGCCGGAGGAGGTGCTCGGCCATCTGGACGACCTGGTGGCCATGGGAGCCCCCGACGACGGTGTCGTACCGGACGCGGGCGCTGCCGACGGCTGGCAGGGCGGACCGCTGGGGGACGGTTCCGTCGGGTCCGGCTGCCTGTACGTCGTCTACGACCCGGTCGAGGGGCGGTGCACGATGGCCGCGGCGGGGCATCCGGCGCCGGCGGTCATCGGGGCCGACGGCAAGGTCGTGTTCATGGATCTTCCGCAGGGTCCCCCGCTCGGCGTGGGCGGACCGCCGTTCGAGTCGGTGGAGGTGACGCTGGCGGAGGGCAGCACGCTCGTGCTGCACACCGACGGGCTGCTGGCCAGCGGCGACGAGGCGTGGGCGATCGACGTGGGCCGGGACCGGCTGCGGGCTGCGCTGGAGCGGCCGGCGCCCTCGCTCGAACAGCGCTGCCGGGCGGTGGTCGACGCCCTGGTGCCCGCGCGCCCCTACGACGACGTGGCCCTGCTGCTGGCACGCACCCGGCTGCTCGGCGCCGGCCAGGTGGCGAGCTGGGAGCTGCCGGTCGACCCTGCCGTGGTCGCCGACGCCCGCAGGACGGCCTGCCGGCAGCTGTCCGAGTGGGGGCTGGACGAACTCGCCTTCACCACAGAGCTGGTGGTGAGCGAGCTGGTCACCAACGTCATCCGGCACGCCGTCGGCCCGATCCGGCTGCGGCTGATCAGGGCGGGCACACTGGTCTGCGAGGTGTTCGACAGCGGCGCCACCGCACCGCATCTGCGCCATCCCCGCACCACGGACGAGGGCGGGCGCGGGCTGCTGCTGGTCTCGCAGCTCACCCAGCGGTGGGGTACCCGGTTCGTCCCCGACGGCAAGGTCATCTGGGCGGAACAGCCGCTGACGGGCCTTCCGGACTGACGCGGCGGGCCCGTCACCGTCCTGGCGAGGAAAGCCGGGGACCGTCCGGCCGGGCCCGCACTCCTCACCCGGAGCAGCGCCGGCCGGCTGCCGCCGGTGCCGGTGCGCACCGGCGGACGCGCCGGGTTCACCGGCGGCCGGCGACACCGGCGGCACCGTGCCGACCGGCGTACGGCTCCGGCCGTTCCTCCGCCTGCTACGGCTTGCGTGCCACCGCGCCGTACATGGCGATGTCCTCGTCGAGGATGCCCTCCTCGCCCGTGCCGTCCGGGCGCCACTTGTGGACCTGGACGATGCCGGGTTCGACGAGTTCCAGGCCGTCGAAGAACCCGTGGGCCTCGTCGAGGGTGCGCAGCCGCATCGGCATGTTGCGGGCGGCGTACTCGCGGGCGACGCGGCCCACCTCCTCCGGCGCGAACTCGGCCGTGCCGATGGACATCGCCAGGTAGCTGCCCGAGGGCAGCTGCTCCAGGAGGCGGCGGACGATGGCGACCGCGTCGTCCTCGTCCAGGATGAAGTGGACGATCGCGATCACGGTGAGGGCCACCGGCTGGGTGAGGTCGAGGGTGTCGCGCAGTTCCGCGGCGTCCAGGATGGTGCCCGGGTCGCGGAAGTCGGCCTCGATGTAGGCCGTCCGGCCCTCGGGGGAGCTGGCGAGCAGGCCCTGGGAGAGGGTGAGGACGATCGGGTCGTTGTCGACGTAGACGACGCGCGACTCGGGCGCCACCGCCTGCGCGATCTCGTGCAGGTTCGGTGAGGTGGGTATGCCGGTGCCGATGTCCAGGAACTGGCGCATGCCCGCCTCCTCGGCGAGCCAGCGCACGGCGCGGTTCATCCAGTCGCGGTTGGCCCGCATGTGGATGGGCAGGGCGGGCCACTCGCGGGACATGGCGTCGCCCGCCTCCTGGTCCGCGGGGTAGTAGTCCTTGCCACCGAGGATGTAGTCGTAGATCCGCGCGGAGTGCGCGTTCTCGGTGTCGATGCGGTCGGCCGGCCATCCGTTGTCAGGCAACGCCGTGTCTCCCATTCGGGTCGGGGGGTGCGGGGAACGCTCAGCAACATCAATGGGGGCGATGAGCCCGGGAACAGGTGAGGAGAGCGCGTCGGACGAGGGGACGATCAGAGCAGGAAGTCGGCCTCGCCCGACTTCACTCCCGTCAGGAAACTCGACACCTCGAGGGGTGTGAAGACCAGCGCCGGTCCCTCGGGGTCGGTCGACTGACGGACGGCGACCCGCCCGTCGGCGAGTTTCAGCACTTCCACACAGGCGCCTCCGGCGTCGTCGCTCCACGGCTTGGACCAGCCCTGGGCACCCAGTTCGGGGGCGGGGATGCCGTTGTGTACGGGGCGTGTGGGGTGGTGCACGTCAGAGCTCCTTGCGAATAGCGCCGAGTTGGGCCTCGGTCTTGCCGGCGGGCGCCGCCTGGGCGCCCAGCCGGTCCAGGGCCTCGCGGTACACCACGACGTCGTCGCTTTTGTCCAGGTAGACCGCGCCCACCAGGCCGTTGAGATAGACGATGTCGGGCAGTTCACGCGCCCGGAACCGGAAGAGGTGGAACGCGCCCGCCCGCATGGCCGGGTGCGGCCCGTTCGAGAACCGCATGATCTGCACGGTCACATGTGGCAGCCGGTTCATCTCGATCAGATGGTCGACCTGCGCGCGCATCACGTCCGCGCCGCCGACCGGCCAGCGCAGCACGGTCTCGTCCATCACGACCCACAGTCGCGGCGGCGCCTGACGGCTCAGCAGCTCCTGGCGCCGCATCCGCAGCGCGACCCGGCGTTCGGTCGCCTCGGCCGGGGCGTGCGGGTTGCCGGCCCCGAGCAGCGCGCGGGCGTAGCTCTCCGTCTGCAGCAGCCCGTGCACGAACTGGTTCTCGTAGGCGCGGATCTGCAACGCCGCCTGCTCCAGGCTCAGATACGCGGCGAACCAGTCCGGCAGCACGTCCCGGTAGGTGTGCCACCAGCCGCGCTTGTTGGCCTCCCGGACCGACTTCAGGAACGTGTCGATCTCCTGCTGGTCCGTCACGCCGTAGATCTGGAGGAGCTTCTCCGCGTCCGGGAGCCGGAGGCGGGCCACCTTGGCGGCCTCCATCCGGCGGATCGTGGAGTGGCTGACGCCGATGGCCGCGCCCGCCTGCTCGTAGGTCAGTCCGGCCCGGGTCCGCAACTCCTCCAGTTGTCTGCCGAGGATCATGCGCAGCACGGAGGGGGCGCCGCCCCAGTCGGTCTCCGCGGTCACGCCCTACCTCCTCACACCGTCGGCTCCAGGGCCACCGTCTCACGCGGTCACTTGTGGAGTGTCATTCGATCGTTTCCCGGCGAGAGCAGCATGCACCTGGCCAATTGCAATTTTCAACTTGCCGCTTGCGAGCGGTTGTCGGCGAGTGCAACAGTGGGATCACTGTCCCCGGCTCTCCGAACAGGGCGGCGGACCGGTCCAGTTGGGGGAGACCCGGTCACAACGCGCTGTCGGGCGGCGCGGTTCGCACCCCCGTCCCCACCCCGCGCAGCCAGCCGGTGCGACAGCAGTACGGCGATGACGCACATGGCAGACGAAAGGCGTACGGCATTGGCTCCGCCCTCCCTCCCCCACCCACTGGACCACCTGCCCGGCCACGGACTGCCCGACCGTCCGCCCGCCGCACGACAGACACTCCAGCCGTCCGCCGCCTGCCCCCTGCCGCTGCCCGGCCCGGAGCTCACGCTCGGGGCGCCGTCGAAGGCGGCACCCTCCCCGCCGGCATCCGCGGGCGGGTTCACCGGTCGACTCCCCGGGCCGCCTGGCCCGGGCCGGCTCGCCGCCGGGGACCGGACCGCCCACCGCGCGCACAGCTTCGTCCTGCCGGCGGCCCCGGAGTCGGCCGGTGCGGCCCGACAGGCCGTGCGCCGGACACTTACGTCGTGGCACTCCCACCCCGACGACGTCGACAACGCTGTCCTGGTCACCTCGGAGCTGGTCACCAACGCCGTGACGCACTCGGGCAGCGAGCGGATCGTGTGCCGGCTGCACTCCACCGGGCTCCGGCTCCGCGTCGAGGTCGAGGACCAGAACCTCGGCTCCACCCTCCCGGCGCCCCGGCAGGCCTGCCCCGACGACGAGAACGGCCGCGGGCTGCTCCTCGTCGAGGCGGTCTGCGACGGCTGGGGAGCCGGACCCGCCCCGAACGGTTCCGGACGCATCGTCTGGGCCGAGCTGACGACCTCCTTCCTCCACCCCTTAACGAGCGTCCCCACCGCACCCCCCGCCCGGTCCGTCCCCCACTCGGCCGAAGGACCCGCACCGCATGTTCCGACCGCACAGCCGTGACCCGCACCCGTACCGCTCCGCGGCGACGCTCCGCCCCACGCCCGTCCGGCGTGAGCCGTCCCGCCTCCCGATCCCCCCGCAACTCCCCACGAGCCTCGGGTACGACGCCGTGGGAACTCCCCGGGAACACGGTGAGAGCATCCTCGACGCCCTCCCCCGGGTGGGCTGCGTCTTCGCCGACGACCGGCACTGGTGGTGGATCGTCCCGTCCGGATCGCACATCGGCATCACCTGGCCGCCGAGCACCACGTACGCGATCGGCGCCCGGATGGGCGACCCGTCCTGGACGGTCACCCGGCCGCGGCCGGGCACGAGCCACCCGCGCCTGATCCACTCCCCGATGGACGGCTCGCCCTACACGCCTCCGATACCGCTGTACTTCCTCACCTGCCGCCTCACCGGCAGCAGCCCGCGCTGGTCGCTCGGCGCCACCGAATGAAGAGCCACCGGTACGACGCACACCCCCGGTGTCGTACCGGTTTCCCACCCTCCCGCCCGCGCCTAGACTGACACCTCACGACGTGCTGGTTGACCTGCGAGAACGCTGCGGGGCGCCGAACCGACGGAGTGAGGAGCCACCCGTTGTTCTACCACCTGCTCAAATACGTCCTTCTCGGCCCGCTTCTGAGACTGGTCTTCCGGCCCCGGATCGAGGGCCTGGAGCACGTGCCGACGTCGGGGCCGGCGATCGTCGCGGGCAACCATCTGTCGTTCTCGGACCACTTCCTGATGCCGGCGATCCTCAGGCGCCGGATCACCTTCCTCGCGAAGGCCGAGTACTTCACCGGGCCCGGCGTCAAGGGCCGGCTGACAGCGGCGTTCTTCCGCAGCGCCGGGCAGATCCCGGTCGACCGCTCCGGCAAGGACGCCGGTCAGGCCGCGATCCGCGAGGGCCTCGGGGTGCTGGGCAAGGACGAGCTGCTCGGCATCTACCCGGAGGGCACCCGCTCGCACGACGGCCGCCTCTACAAGGGCAAGGTCGGCGTCGCGGTCATGGCCCTCAAGGCCGGGGTCCCGGTCGTCCCGTGCGCGATGATCGGCACCTTCGAGGCCCAGCCGCCGGGCAGGGTCGTGCCCCGCATCCACCCCGTCGTCATCCGCTTCGGCCGGCCTCTCGACTTCTCGCGCTACGCCGGCATGGAGAACGAGAAGGCCGTCCTGCGCGCCGTCACCGACGAGATCATGTACGCCATCCTGATGCTGTCCGAACAGGAGTACGTCGACCAGTACGCGGCCGTCGTCAAGGCGGAGTCCGCGCGGCAGGCGGAGCAGCGGGAGCGGAGGTTCCGGCGGCTGCCGCTCAGCTGACCTCTGCTCTCAGCCGAACTCCCTGGCCCGCCAGGTCGTCGCGGCCTACGGTCGCCTCATGGGACGTGCTGTGGTGATCGGAGCGACAGGCCAGATCGGGCGCCCGGCGGTGCGGGCACTCGCACATGACGGCTGGGAGGTGACGGCCGCTTCCCGGCGCGGCGGTCGGGACGCGGCCTGGCCCGCGCACGTGCGGGCGGCACGGCTGGACCGGGACGACGACGCGGCACTGGCAGCGCTGGTCGGCGAGGGTTCGCTCGCCGGATCGTCACCCGAACGACGCCAGCGCCTCGTCCAGCGTGCGCCGCAGGCGCAGCGCGTCCCGCGCGACAGCTGTCACCAGCACGGCGGGCCCCGCGAGCGGCAGCACCGCGGCGCCCTCCCCCAGTACCCGGACCGCCGCCGGGCGCTCGGCGAACTCCGGGCGTACGACGACCAGTTGCCCGACGGCACGATGACCACCGAGCCCCGCCGGGCCGTCCCAGCCACCCGGGGCGCCCGGACCGCAGGACAGCTCCTGGTCGAGGACGGTCCGCCCGGCGACCCGCACCGACAGACGGCTGGTGAGCCGTCCGGGTTCCTCACCGGCGCGGCCGAGCACCTGCTCCTCACGCAGGACGAGACGGGCGGCCGGGCCGAGATCGGCCCGGATGCGCACGTACAGGTCACTGTCCCGAGCGGCGATCAACTGCTCGGGCAGCCAGTGCAGTTCGCCGCCGTCGGCCACGGTGAGGCGGACGTCGTAGCGGGCCCCGCCCTTGGCCTGCCCCGGCAGCGCGAGGGTGGCGGCGGCCGACCCGACGCGCAGCCGGGCGCCCGTCTCCACGGCGGCCTCGACCACGAGGTGGTCGCCACCGAGGGGGCCGCTCATCGCACCGACCAGCACCACCCGGGCCTCGCCCGCGCTCCCCCGCGTCCGGCGCGGCGCCAGCGGCCCCTCGCCCGCCAGCACGGGCAGCGCCGTTCCGCCCCGTCCGTCGGGGCGGGCGGCGATCCGGGCGGTGGCGCGCACCCCGGTCGCCGTCGCACTCACGCCGTCCACGAGGCGAGTCGCCCGCGCACCCACTCGGCCACGTCCCGCACGCCGGCGTCCTCGCGGAGCGACTGGAACACGACGGGCAGTTCGGCGCGCTGGGCCTTGGCGTCGGCGGCCATCCGGGCCAGGTCGGAGCCGACGTAGGGGGCGAGGTCGGTCTTGTTGACCACGAGCAGGTCGGCGGTGGTGACGCCGGGGCCGCCCTTGCGCGGGATGTCGTCTCCGCCGGCCACGTCGATGACGAAGACCTGCGCGTCGACGAGGCCCTTGGAGAAGGTGGCGGTGAGGTTGTCCCCACCGGACTCGACCAGGATCAGGTCCAGCGGCCCGGCCTCGTCCTCCAGGTCCTCGACGGCTTCGAGGTTGGCGGAGATGTCGTCCCGGATCGCGGTGTGCGGACAGGCCCCCGTCTCCACCGCGGTGATCCGCTCCGGCGGCAGCACGGCCTCCCGCAGCAGGAACTCGGCGTCCTCGCGCGTGTAGATGTCGTTCGTGACGACGGCCAGGGAGAGCTCGTCTCGCAAGGCCCGGCAGAGCGCGGCGACGGTGGCGGTCTTCCCGGATCCCACGGGCCCCCCGAGCCCGATCCGCAACGCCCGCCGCCGCCCGTCACCCCGGTACGCGTCGGCGCTGACGGCACCGGGGCCGTCGTGAAAGTGGTCGAGATGCATGAAGGCTCCTTCTGGCGGGGCTGAGACGGACGGCCTGCCCGGCGTTCACGGGACGAGGCCGTCGAAGCGGGAACGGGAGCACGGGGCGCGGCCTCGTGGGGGGACACAGGCAGAGGTCCCTGGGGTGGCCCCGGCGCGGGGACCCAAGCGGCGGCAGCCACGGGATGGGACCGGTAAGGGCAGGGGAGCAGGACATGCTCATGACGCGAACAACCGCACGCCCCACCCCGCATGCACCTCCGCCCCGATCTCCAGCAGCGGCGCCGAAGCCGCGGGCAACGCGTCGGCCCCCTCGTGGACGACACCCCGCGCCACCTCCCCAGCCCGCTGCGCGACGCGGTCCACCTCCGGCGCCAGCCGGGCCAGCACCGCGGACGCCTCGAACGGATCCAGACTCAGCAGCCGCACCGTCGCACCGGCCGGCCCACTCACACACTCGTACGCCGCGCAGTGGGCGGCATCGGCCTCCCCCAGCCCCGCCGCCCGCGCCGCGAGCCCCAGCACCACCGGCTGATGCGCCCCCTTGGGAAACGCCCGCGCCACGGCGTCGAGCTCACCCGACGGCCAGGTGGCCCGCGCGGCCCGCAGCAGTTGCCGCCCCAGCCTGCGCGCGGCGACCCGCAGCGCCGGTGACGGCGTCCGCGCGTCCGCCGCGGCGTCCAGCTCCGCCGGATCGACACCGAGCGCCGCCGCCGCGGCGAGGGCGGCCGACACCAGCCCCGCCGTGTGCAGCCGGCCCCGGCAGAAGGCCTCCAGGCTCCTCGCGTCGGAGACCCGCCCCGCCTTCACCGCGGCCTCGGCCCCGCCGGAGTGCGCGTGCCCCCCGGCGGGGAACCGGCCGTCGGCCAGGACGAGAAGCGCCGTCCGTGACATCCCAGCACCTCGTCTCAGAACAGGAAGTAGCGCTGAGCCATGGGAAGTTCGGCGGCCGGCGCCGCCTCGACCAGTTCCCCGTCGATACGCACGGCGAAGCTGTCGGGGTCGATGCGCACATCGGGCCGGGCGTCGTTCTCACGCATGTCGGCCTTGGTCACGCCGCGCGTCGAGTCGATGGCGACGAACCGCTTGCCGAGCCCGAGCCGCCCCGGCAGCCCGTCCTCGACGGCGAGCGGCGCCACGAAGTTGAACGAGTTCGAGCCCGGCGCCCGCCCGATCGCCCCGTACATCGGCCGGGGCAGAATCGGCTGCGGCGTCGGAATCGACGCGTTGGCGTCGCCCATCTGCGCGTAGGCGATCTGCCCGCCCTTGAGGACGAGGTGCGGCCTGACACCGAAGAAGGCCGGCTCCCAGAGCACCAGGTCGGCGAGTTTCCCGGGCTCCACGGAACCCACCTCGCGCGCGAGGCCCTGCGCGAGCGCCGGGTTGATCGTGTACTTGGCGACATAGCGACGTACCCGGCGGTTGTCCGCCCGTCCGTCACCGGGCAGCGCGCCCCGCCGCCGCTTCATCACATGGGCGGTCTGCCAGGTCCGCATGACGACCTCGCCGACCCGGCCCATCGCCTGTGAGTCCGACGAGATGATCGAGATCGCGCCCAGGTCGTGCAGTATGTCCTCCGCCCCGATCGTCGAGGGCCGGATCCGGGACTCGGCGAAGGCCAGATCCTCCGGCACCGCCGGGTTGAGGTGGTGGCACACCATCAGCATGTCGAGGTGTTCCTCGGTGGTGTTGACGGTGAAGGGCCGCGTCGGGTTCGTCGAACTGGGCAGCACATGCGGCTCGGAGACGACCGTCATGATGTCGGGAGCGTGCCCGCCGCCCGCGCCCTCGGTGTGGTAGGCGTGGATGCCGCGCCCGGCGATCGCGGCCAGTGTGTCGCCGACGAAGCCGGCCTCGTTGAGGGTGTCGGTGTGGATGGCGACCTGGACGCCGGTCCGCTCGGCGACGGTCAGCGCGGCGTCGATGACGGCCGGGGTGGAGCCCCAGTCCTCGTGCAGCTTCAGGCCGAGTGCGCCGCCGCGGATCTGCGACAGCATCGCCTCGTGGGAGACGGTGTTGCCCTTGCCGAGGAGGCCGACGTTGAGCGGGTAGTGCTCCATCGCCTCCAGCATCCGGGCCAGATGCCAGGGTCCGGGCGTGACCGTGGTCGCCTTGGAGCCCTCGGCCGGTCCGGTGCCGCCGCCGACGAGGGTGGTGATGCCCGCGGACAGCGCCTCGTCGGCGATCTGCGGGCAGATGAAGTGGACGTGCGCGTCGATCGCCCCGGCCGTCACGATCCGCCCGTTGCCCGCGATGACCTCGGTCTCCGGTCCGACGACCAGCTCCGGATGCACACCGTCCATGGTGTCGGGGTTGCCCGCCTTGCCGATCCCGGTGATCCGGCCGTCGCGGATGCCGATGTCGGCCTTGACGATTCCCCAGTGGTCGATGATCACGGCACCCGTGACGACGGTGTCGGGCGTGCCCTCCGCGCGCGTGGCACGGGCCTGGCCCATGGACTCGCGGATCACCTTGCCGCCTCCGAACACCGCCTCGTCACCGGCGAGTCCGGGCCCTCCGCTGCGGTCCTCCTCGATCTCGACGAGCAGATCGGTGTCGGCGAGCCGGATGCGGTCGCCGGTCGTCGGCCCGAACAGGTCGGCGTACGCGGCACGCGGGATCTCAGGCATCGAGGGCGCCTCCGGTCTCCCCGCGCAGTCCGGGCACCACGCGGGCGCCGGCGATCGGGACGAGTTCGACGTCGACCGGGATGCCGGGCTCGAAGCGTACGGCCGTACCGGCGGCGACGTTGAGCCGCTTGCCGCGCGCGGCGGCGCGGTCGAACTCCAGGCCGGGGTTGGCCTCGGCGAAGTGGTAGTGGGAGCCGACCTGGACGGGCCGGTCGGCGGCGTTGAGCACGGTGAGGCGGGTGACCGCGCGCCCCGCGTTGCAGGCGATCGGGCCGTCGGCGAACAGGATCTCTCCGGGAATCATCGCGTCACCCTCAGACGATCGGGTCATGGACGGTGACGAGCTTGGTGCCGTCCGGGAAGGTCGCCTCGACCTGGATGTCGTGGATCATCTCGGGGATGCCCTCCATGACGTCGTCCCGGGTGAGCAACTCGCGTCCGGAAGACATGAGTTCGGCGACGGTGCGGCCGTCCCGCGCGCCTTCGAGGATGTGCGAGGTGATGAGGGCGACGGCCTCGGGGTGGTTCAGTCTCAGCCCGCGGGCGCGACGCTTCCCGGCGACGTCCGCCGCGACGTGGATCAGCAGCCTCTCCTGCTCGTGCGGGGTCAGTTGCACGTGCCACCTCACATCCTCGCTCCGGGCCGTGCGGGGCCCGGTTGCCGCCGCCACCGGCCGAACTCCCCGGCGGCGTGGAGGGGCACGCTAGTTGGCATGCGTTTCGGGCACGTTAACCGAACTGTGCCGCCTGGAACGCCGTGAGCAGCGCCGTCGCCGGCCCCGCGGCGCTCCCGGGCCCCCACCGGGACGGCCGTCTGCGCGGGACGCCGGTGCCGCTCGGCAACCTGTTGGCCCTGGCTCTCGTCTGAGGGGCGGCGGTGGGGCCGGGCAGCACGCCGGAGTCCTGACCGGGTCCCCGCAGGGCGCGGGCGGCCGGCCGGGAGGACGCGCCGGCAGGCTGACCGCGGACCGGCCCCGCTCCCTGCCGTGACGGACGGGGCACACGGCCTTCGCGCGTGCCGGGGAGGTGCCGCGACGAGGCACCTGGCCCGCGGTGCTCCGCCGCGATGCCGGACCGCTGCCGCTCACGGGGCGCGGTCGCCGCCTCGCGCACGGCGGAGAGGTCGACCGGGTCGTCCCAGGCCGCAGGGCCACCCGCACCGCGCCGGGCGCGAGGTGTGCCGGGGATGCCGCCACCCGGCCTGCCGCCGCTGCCCGCCCTCACCCGCGCCGAGGGCGAGTTGATCGACCGCGACCTGGACGTGGTGGACGTGCTCGGGCGCATCAACCCGGCGCGCGACGGGGACACGCGTCGTGGACGGCGGGCCGCTGGGGCGCTGGTGCGCTGGTGCGCTGGTGCACAAGGCTGTCGAACCGTGCGACGCGCTCGCGCCTACGCGCCGGCGGGGCGGGACCGAACTCCACGCACGGACTCCCGCGCGGGCGCTGCGCGTGCTGGACGGTGAACGCCGGGCGGCGCGTGTCACCGTTGCGCCGCGCTCCGACAGATGAGGCAGGGCTGATCCACGGCCCGGCGACCGGCATCGCAAGGCGACGCGGCGGGATGTCCGGGTGGGAGTTGAAACGGACCAAAAGGACTACCGCCGTCCGGAGGACCTTCACCTCCCTTTTCAGGACCCTTGCGGTTGCGCAACGAGACCTGTCTCGGGGCGGAATGGGACCTTCCACCGCTGGTCCGGGGCGGCGTGGTGCCCTTGACACCTGTTCGCACATCAGCTTGTCCACCCGAACGGGTGAGTGGTGAGTAACACCACAAATCCCCGGTTGCGTTGGGATTTTCGGACTTCCGTGAGTCAAGATCCCTGACTGACGACAAGCCCCCGCCACCGCGGCGGGGCGGTCCGGGCGGACGCCGAGTCCTGCCGCCGCCCGGATGACCGGTCGACAGGAGTGGATCGGCAGGAGTGGAGGACCCGAGCACGACGGGTCGCCGGAGCGCAGTTTCCGAGCGTCCCTTGGGGTGAAGCCGCGGCAACGCGGCCGGGCAACTTCGCCAGCCCGAATCCGACAGGTCATCCTTCACAGGCGGCTGACGAAGGGTTGCGCATGACCGCGCTCAATCGTGTCCCGTCGCTGATGGCCCGTGCCGGTACGGCCTCGGCCCTCACGCTGGTCGCCGTGGGCGGCTCCGTGGTGGCTCCGGGCGTCGCCCAGGAGGCCGCGGCCGCCACGCCCGCGACGAAGGCACTCCAGATCGCCGCCTCGAAGAAGGGCTCCCCCTACAGGTGGGGCGCCACAGGGCCGCGCAGGTTCGACTGCTCCGGGCTGACGCTGTACTCGTTCAAGAAGGCGGGCAAGAAGCTGCCCCGCACGGCCGCCCAGCAGTACAACAAGACCCGCCACATCGCTGCGAAGAGCCGTAAGGCCGGTGACCTCGTGTTCTTCCACTCGGGGTCGAACGTGTACCACGTCGGGATCTACGCCGGGAAGGGGAAGATCTGGCACGCCCCGAAGACCGGGGACGTGGTGAGGCTGCAGAAGATCTGGACGAAGAGCGTCTGGTACGGCCGGGTCAAGTGACCCGCGGGCGGCGGTGGCGGCGCCCGGAGGGGACGCCGCCGCTTCGCCCATGACGCAGGCTCAGCCCGACTCCAGCGGCAGGATCGCGCCGGGCACCGTGGGCGCGGCGCCCGTGCCACCCGCCCATCAGGGCACGGGCGGTGGACGGCCGGTGGCCGAGCCGGTCCACGACCAGGGCCGGCGCCGGAAACCACACCGGGGCGAGGGCCACGATGATCAGCGCCGGCGGCGGGGCCCGGGGCACCGGCCGGGACGAACTGCGGCAGCAGGGTTCAGCGCATGGGTGACGGCGCCCTCGCGCAGCGGGTGCGCGGCGGCCGGGATCGGTGCCCCGCCGGAGCCCGTACGTGGCCGTCGTAGGGCTCACAGGGCCCGTAGGGTCCCGCAGCCCGAGGTGGAAGCACGTACGCCGCCGCCGGGCGGCCGCAGGGCCCGGTGAGGCGCGGGCACAGCGGCGGGACCGCCGCCACGCCGGCCGCGACGGGCGTCGTTTGCGGCACAGCCCGCCCGCGATCCCCAGGGCCCGCTGTCCGCGGGCGAGGCGCGCCGCACTCCGGGTCGCCCACCGCGCCGGTGGTACGGCTCCCGCTGCGGACGCCTCCCGCCCTTGCTGCGCGGCGCCTTCGGCCGAGCCCAGCAGCCCCGGCGGGCACCCACGGCTCCCGCCGGGCCCCGGCCGCTCCGACACCGTGCCGACCTGGCCCCACCCGGCCGCCCGGGACACGGGCCCGGCCTCCTGCCCCACCCACCCCGGCCACGTATGCCGATCCCGCCCGCAGGCCCAGCCGGGACACCTGACCCGCCCGGCCCGACCACGGGCGATCCCGTCCGGGTCGTGGGCCTCGGCCTCCGGCCGCGCGCCGGACCGCGGCTGCCATGTCGCCCGCGCCTGTCCTGAGCATGCGGCCCCGGAAGGCCATGGCCCCTACTGGCCCGCCAGCGGGACCGTGCCGGCCGGTACCGTCCAGGGCAGTTCGATGGAGACCGTCTTGCCGCCCTCGCGGGTCGGGCGGACTCTGAGGCGGCCGCCGCACTCCGCGGTGAGCCAGCGGATGATGACCATGCCCCGGCCGTTGTCCTGCTGAACGGCGGCCGGAAGGCGCTTGGGGAATCGCGGGTGGCTGTCGGTCACCCCGATGCGCAGCCGCTCGTCGCGGTCGAGCTGCATGGCGACCGTGAAGGTGGGTGACTGTCCCAGGGTGTGCTGGACGGCGTTGGTGGCGAGCTCGGAGACGATGAGCCGGATCGTGTCGGCCACCTCGGTCTCCGGTGGCAGACCCCATTCCGCCAGGGTGCTGACGACGTAGGTGCGGGCTGTGGCGACCGAGGCGGGATCGCTCGGCAGAGTGACGGATGCTTCCAGATGGTCTGCCATGGCGACGTCGTCCCTTTCCCACGGGACCGCAGTCCGACACGGAGCGGATGGTTCGAGTACGGTCCCGGACTGGTGCTTCTTCGCCAGACTGCCACTCAAAGCCCGGTAGCGGTGGCGATCCACCAAGATATGCATATATCTGTCGCTCGAAGCGGTGAACTCTGCGACGGCAGAGCGTATTTGGGCGGCTCGGAAGGAGTAAGGAGTAGCCCATGCAGCACGGTCCCGTGGTGCGCCGCCGGAAACTGGGCGCCGAATTACGCACACTGCGAGGCCGCGCGGGCCTCACCAGCGGTGATGCGGCCCGGCTGGTGGGCTGGCACCAGTCGAAAGTGAGCCGGATCGAGACCGGCGCCAGCGGCGTGAAACCGGCCGATGTGCGGTTGCTCCTGGATGCCTACGGGGTTGACGATGCCCGACTGAGGGATCTCCTGCTGGCGTTGGCGGGCTCCGGCGGCGGTCACGGCCGCGACCACTGGTGGCACGCCTACAAGGGTGTACTGCCGCCCACCTACCGTGACTTCATCAGCCTGGAGTCGCAGGCCGGCGCCATGCGCACCCTGGAGACCTCCGTCGTCCCGGGTCTGCTCCAGACCCCCGAGTACGCGCGCGCCGTGACCCGGGCCGCGGTCGAGGGTCTGGACGAGGACGGTCTGGACGCCCTGGTCGAGGTACGCCTGGCCAGGCAGGACGTGCTGCGCTCGCACCCCCCGCTGGCGCTGAGCGCGGTGCTGGACGAGGCGGTGCTGCGCCGTGAGGTCGGCGGCCCGGAGGTGATGGCGTGCCAGCTGGAGCGGCTCCTGGACGCGGCCCGGCTGCCCCAAGTGCGGCTCCAGGTGCTGCCCTTCGCGGCGGGGGCGCACATCGGCGTCACCGGACCTTTCGTTATCTTCTCATTTTCGAGCACTTCTGATCTGGATGTTGTGGTTCTCGACCACTTGACGAGTAGCCTCTACCTCGAAAGGAAAGAAGACGTAGAGGCCTACACCGAGGCCTTCAACGCCCTTCAGTTCCACGCCCTTTCGCCCGAGGAATCGTTGGACTACATCGCCGGGATAGGTGACGGCGCGTAAGGAGGCACCATGACCGCACTGCCTCGGAACGTACCTTCCAGCACTCAACTGCTCGGTGTGCACTGGCTGCGCAGCAGCTACAGCACCGGCGCCAACAACTGCGTCGAGACTGCCCGGCCGGCCCTGGGCCCGTGCGCCGGACTGCTCGCCGTACGCGACTCCAAGGACCCGGCCGGACCCGCGCTGCTCTTCTCCCCCGGGAGCTGGGCGGGGTTCACGGCTCACCTCTGACCGGTCCTGCCTGCTTTCACACGCGATCCGCCCGTCGGGGCAGGATCACCTGATCAGTTCCGCACAGCGCGACGCACGGCCGTGGTTCGCCGACTCATGGTCGCGTGTCGCCGATGACTCGTACAGCGCGTTCGATCTGGTCCCCGGAGAGGTCCGCGCGGGCCGTCAGCCGCAGCCGGGAGATGCCGTCGGGCACGGAGGGAGGTCGGAAGCAGCCCACGGCGAGCCCCTCGGCGCGGCAGTCGGCCGCCCAGCGCACGGCACTCTCCGGGGACGGCGCGCGCACGGAGACGACCGCGGCGTCCGGCCGTACCGCCGCCAGCCCGAGGGCCGTCAGCCGGCTGTGCAGCTCACCCGCCACCGCCCGCGCCCGCGCCGCCCGCTCCGGCTCACCGCGCAGCAGCCGCAGCGCCGCGAGGGCCGCGCCCGCGGCGGCCGGAGCCAGACCTGTGTCGAAGATGAACGTCCTGGCCGAGTTGACCAGATGGTCGATCACGCGGGCCGGACCGAGCACGGCGCCGCCCTGGCTGCCCAGCGACTTCGACAGCGTGACCGTGGCGACCACGTCGGGCGCGCCCGCGAGCCCTGTCGCGTACGGGACCCCCCGGCCGCCGTCGCCGAGCACGCCGAGACCGTGCGCGTCGTCCACGACCAGCCCGGCGCCAAGCTCCCGGCACGCCTCGGCCACAGCGGTGAGAGGCGCCTGGTCCCCGTCGACCGAGAAGACCGTGTCGGACACGGCGACCGCCGGGCCGTCATGCGTGTGCAGCGCCTTGCGCACCGCCTCCGGGTCGGCGTGCGCGACGACCTGCGTCGTGCCGCGGGCCAGCCGGCAGCCGTCGATGAGCGAGGCGTGGTTGCCCGCGTCGGAGACGATCAGCGACCCGTGCGGCGCCAGCGCCGTGACCGCGGCGAGGTTGGCGGCGTAACCGGAGGAGAAGACGAGGGCCGCCTCGAAGCCGCAGAAGCCGGCCAGCTCGCCCTCGAGCTCCGTGTGCAGTTCCGTGGTGCCGGTGACCAGGCGTGAGCCGGTAGCCCCGCCGCCCCACGTGCGCGCGGCACGCGCGGCTCCCTCGACGACCTCGGGGTGCCGGGCCAGCCCCAGATAGTCGTTGCTCGCCAGGTCCAGCAGCGGCGAGTCGGCGGGGCGGGGACGCAGGGTGCGTACGAGTCCGGCGCCACGGCGCAACTCCGCCTGCTCGTCGATCCAGCCGAACGCCATGGGGTCCGTCCTCCGTGCTTTTGTAGGCAGTGGACAGACACTAGCGGTACCCAACGCTGCCCAGGGTGTGGCAATACCCACACGCCACGCGGCAGGGGTTGTACGAAGTCTCCTCTTGGCCGGAAGCGGTGGATTAGGACAGGATCACTGCATGGACCTGCTGAACACGCTGGTGGACAAGGGGCTTCGGCGCGAGACGCCGACCCGCGAGGAAGCACTGGCCGTCCTCGCCACTTCCGACGACGACGTACTCGATGTGGTGGCCGCGGCCGGGAAGGTGCGCCGCCACTGGTTCGGCCGACGGGTGAAGCTCAACTACCTCGTCAACCTCAAGTCGGGCCTGTGCCCCGAGGACTGCTCGTACTGCTCCCAACGGCTCGGCTCCAAGGCCGGGATCCTGAAGTACACCTGGCTGAAGCCCGGCGAGGCCTCCGAGGCCGCCGCCGCGGGGCTCGCGGGCGGCGCCAAGCGGGTCTGCCTGGTCGCCAGCGGACGTGGACCGACGGACCGGGACGTCGACCGGGTCTCCGAGACGATCAGGACCATCAAGGAGCAGAACGAGGGCGTCGAGGTGTGCGCCTGCCTCGGCCTGCTCTCCGCCGGCCAGGCGGAACGGCTGCGCGAGGCCGGCGCGGATGCCTACAACCACAACCTCAACACGTCCGAGGGAACGTACGCGGACATCACGACCACCCACACCTACGCCGACCGCGTCGACACCGTGCAGAAGGCGCACGCGGCCGGGCTGTCGGCCTGCTCCGGGCTGATCGCGGGCATGGGCGAGTCGGACGAGGACCTGGTCGACGTCGTCTTCGCGCTGCGTGAGCTGGACCCGGACTCGGTACCGGTCAACTTCCTGATCCCGTTCGAGGGCACGCCGCTCGCCAGGGAATGGCACCTCACCCCGCAGCGCTGTCTGCGGATCCTCGCGATGGTGCGGTTCGTCTGCCCCGACGTCGAGGTGCGCATCGCGGGCGGCCGGGAGGTGCATCTGCGCACCATGCAGCCCCTGGCCCTGCATCTGGCCAACTCCGTCTTCCTCGGCGACTACCTCACCAGCGAGGGCCAGGCGGGCAAGGCAGACCTGGAGATGATCGCCGACGCCGGGTTCGAGGTGGAGGGCGCCGATCAGGTGACGCTGCCCGAGCACCGCGTGGGCGGCGGGTGCGGGTCGCGGGACAGCGGGCAGGGCGAGGGCTGCGGATCTCATGAGGACGTCGGGTGCGGGTCCCGCGGGGACGCCGGGTGCGGGTCTCACGAGGGGGGCGGAGTCTGCGGTTCCGCACCTGCCGCGCAGGCCGCCGAGCCGCGTACGGACCTGGTCGCGGTGCGCCGCCGGGGTGCCGGAACGGACCTCGCGCCCAATGCCTGACCTGCCCCTGCCGGAGCTGCTGGACCTCGACCGGCGGCACGTCTGGCATCCGTACGGCCCCATGCCCGGCCGGCAGGAACCGCTCGTCGTGGAGTCGGCGAGCGGGGTCCGGCTGCGGCTCGCGGACGGCTCGGGCGAGCTGATCGACGGCATGTCGTCCTGGTGGTCGGCGATCCACGGCTACAACCACCCGGTGCTGAACGAGGCCGTGCGCGAGCAGTTGTCGCGGATGAGCCACGTGATGTTCGGGGGGCTCACGCACGAGCCGGCGGTACGGCTCGCGAAGCTCCTTGTCGACATGTCACCCGAGGGTCTGGAGCATGTGTTCCTCGCCGACTCCGGGTCGGTGTCGGTCGAGGTCGCGGTCAAGATGTGCCTGCAGTACTGGCGATCGCTCGGCCGGCCGCAGAAGCACCGCCTGTTCACCTGGCGGGGCGGCTACCACGGCGACACCTGGCAGCCGATGTCGGTGTGCGACCCCGAGGGGGGCATGCACGAGCTGTGGACCGGGGTGCTGCCGCGTCAGGTCTTCGCCGACGCGCCGCCGGCCACGTACGAGGAGTCGTACGCGGAACATCTGCGCGCCGCGATCGAGCGGCACGCCGGCGAACTGGCCGCCGTCGTCGTGGAGCCGGTGGTGCAGGGTGCGGGCGGCATGCGGTTCCACTCCCCCGCGTATCTGCGGGTACTGCGCGAGGCGTGCGACGCGCACGACGTGCTGCTGGTGTTCGACGAGATCGCGACCGGCTTCGGCCGGACAGGTGAACTCTTCGCGGCCCGGCACGCGGATGTCACGCCCGACGTGATGTGCGTGGGCAAGGCGCTGACCGGCGGATACCTGACCATGGCGGCGACACTGTGCACGGCGCGGGTGGCCGAGGGCATCTCGCGGGGCGAGGTGCCGGTGCTCGCGCACGGGCCGACGTTCATGGGCAATCCGCTGGCGGCGGCGGTGGCCTGCGCCTCGATCGAGCTGCTGCTCGGGCAGGACTGGCGCACGGAGGTCAAGCGGATCGAGGCGGGACTGCGGGAGGGGCTGGCGCCGGCCACGGAGCTTCCGGGCGTACGCGAGGTCCGGGTCCAGGGCGCCATCGGCGTCGTCCAGCTCGACCACGGGGTGGACATGGCGGCGGCGACGCGCGCGGCCGTGCGCGAGGGCGTGTGGCTGCGGCCGTTCCGCGACCTCGTCTACACCATGCCGCCGTACATCACCCGTGACGCCGACCTGGCACAGATCGGGCACGCGGTGTGCGCGGCCGCGCGGGAGGGATGACATGGCGATCCTGGTGATCACGGGGACGGGCACGGAGGTCGGCAAGACCGTCACCACGGCGGCGGTCGCCGCGTCCGCGCTGGCCGCGGGGCGTTCGGTCGCCGTCCTGAAAGCCGCTCAGACGGGCGTACGGCCCGACGAGCGCGGGGACGCCGAGGAGGTCGCGCGGCTGGCGGGCCCCGTCGCGGCCGGCGAACTCGCACGCTACCCCGAGCCGTTGGCGCCCGGCACCGCGGCCCGGCGGGCCGGGCGGGCGCCGGTCCATCCGCACGAGATCGCCGAGGCCGCCGCCAAGCTGGCCACCGAGCACGATCTGGTGCTGGTGGAGGGCGCGGGCGGGCTGCTGGTGCGGTTCGACCCGGCGGGCGGGACGCTGGCGGACGCGGCCGGGTTGCTCGCGGCGCCCGTCCTCGTGGTGACCGCGGCCGGGTTGGGGACGCTGAACACCACCGAGCTGACGGCGCGTGAAATCCGCACCCGGGGGCTCGACCTGGCGGGAGTGGTGATCGGCAGCTGGCCCGCCGAGCCGGATCTGGCCGCACGCTGCAATCTGGCGGACCTGCCGGAGGTGGCGGGCGCGCCCCTGCTGGGAGCGCTGCCGGCGGGGGCGGGGGCAGCGGCCCCGGAGACCTTTCGGAAGAAGGCACCGGGGTGGCTGGCGCCGCGGCTGGACGGCACATGGGACGCGGAGGCGTTCCGGGTACGCGAGGGGCCGCGGTCGTTCCGGTGAACCCTGGCGGGCAACGGCCCGGGGACTTCTCCCCCACCGCGCGCGGGTGGCGGTGAGTCCACCGGGCCAGGGCGGCGTACGAGGGTGACGTCAGCCGCCGGGGCCCGTACGACGCGGTAACGAGGGCGGCTGCGCCGTCGAGGCGCCATGTGCCGGGGGCCAAGCCTCAGCGGGTGCAGTCGACGGCGTCCGTGGGGTGAGGCGCCCGGCGTCGGCGGCTGCGCCACGTCCAGCGAGGTACCCGCGACTTGCCGGTGGGGGTGCAACGGGCGCTTGCGGGGGACAATCCCGGTATGGCCCGTCCTGCCCGGGAGGTTTCCATGCCGCTTCGGTCCGCCCGCACCGGCAAGGTGGCGCGGGATGCCGTGCACCACCCGCTGTTCGCCCGCTACTACGCCCGCGTCAGTGTGGCCGCCGAGACCCGGATGGGCATGGGCGGGGTACGGGACCGGCTGCTCGCCGGGCTGTCCGGGCGGGTGATCGAGATCGGCGCGGGCAACGGCCTGAACTTCGCGCACTATCCGGGCACCGTCGCGGAGGTCGTCGCCATCGAACCGGAGCGCGGTCTGCGCAAGCTGGCGGTGGAGGCCGCCCTGCGCGCCGAGGTGCCCGTCGACGTGGTGCCGGGCGCCGCGGAGGCGCTGCCGGTCAAGAGCGAGGGCTTCGACGCGGTGGTGCTGTCGCTGGTCCTGTGCAGCGTGCGGGACGTGCCGCGCGCCCTCGGCGAGGTACGGCGAGTGCTGCGGCCGGGCGGCCAGGTGCGCTTCTTCGAGCACGGGCGGGGCGGCGGCCGCGCCATGGGCTTCACGCAGCGCGCGCTGGACCGGACGCTGTGGCCGCCGCTGAGCGGCGGCTGCCATCTGTCCCGGGATCCGCTGGGCGCGATCCGGGACGCCGGGTTCGAACTCGGCCCGTACCGGCGGCTGCTGATGCCGGAGCGGGGGCCGGTGCTGCCCACGTCGTTCTGCGTGCTGGGCACGGCTTGGCGGCCGCCGCAGTAGGCGGGTTCCTCACAGGCTCCACTGGCGCAGCTCGCGCGCGATGTCGTGCACCGACGCCTCGCCGCTCTTGACCAGCCGGGCCAGATCACGCACCTGCTCGGGCGAGGTGACGACCTTGGCGCCGCTCGCGACGAGATAGGCGTACGCCACGGCGGAGGCGAACAGGGCGTTGGAACGCTCCAGCGCCGGCACGTGGATCAGCAGCTGGAGCAGCGCCGCGGCGCGGGTGTGCGGGGTGTCGTAGACGGGGATGTCGAAGATCTCGGCCTGGTGGCGCGCGACGGCGGCGACCAGGGCTCCCCAGTCGGTGACCTGAGGGTCCCCCGGCGTCTTCTGTTCCGCGAGCATCAGGAGCCAGGCGAGGTCGATGGTGAGGTCGCTCAACGGATCAGCGGCGACCTTCGCTCGCGCGGCCGTCACGGCCTGCCGTCACATGGCTTCCGCCCACGCGGCCCTCGCGGTCGGTGCCGAACTCCTCGGCGAAGACCGACTCGTACTGCTTCATGAAGTCGGCGGCCGCCTCCACGAAGGTGTGGCCGACCTCGCCGGTGTCCTGCTTCACCAGTTCCTCGATGTAGCGGTTGACGCTCATCCCGCGCGCGAGGGCGCGTTCGCGTGCCGCGCGTGCGGTGTCCTCGTCGACGCGGACGTTCAGCTGGGTCTTGGCCATACCTCGAAGCTAGCGCCCATGCGCTAGCACGGCAAGGGAACCTTGCGGCCATTTTCCGTGCCCCTTACACGCGCACCACGGGCACGACCTCGGCAGGAGAACACCCGGGACCTCCGGGGGATACCGCCTGTGCCGCGCGTCACACTACTGTCTGCCCAAGCTGGGAAGCCGTCCGTGCGGTACCCGGGACGTCCACGCGCGAGGAGCGACCTAGGAGGCACCCTTGTCCACACCTGCCGCGAAGCACGCCCCCGAGCACGCCTCGTCCGGCGGGGTCGCCGCCCGCACCCGGGGCCTGACCAAGGCGTACGGCTCGGGCGAGACGACGGTGCTCGCCCTCGACTCGGTGGACGTCGACATCACGCGCGGGCGCTTCACCGCCGTGATGGGCCCCTCGGGCTCCGGCAAGTCCACGCTCATGCACTGCCTGGCCGGGCTCGACACCGTCTCGGCGGGTCAGGTGTGGCTCGGCGACACCGAGATCACCGGGCTGAAGGAGCGTGAGCTCACCCGGCTGCGCCGGGACCGGATCGGGTTCATGTTCCAGTCGTTCAACCTGATCCCGACGCTGAACGCGCTCGAGAACATCACCCTGCCCATGGACATCGCGGGCCAGAGGCCCGACCAGAAGTGGCTGGACCAGGTCGTCGACACCCTTGGACTGCGGGACCGGCTGGGGCACCGCCCGTCGCAGCTGTCCGGCGGTCAGCAGCAGCGCGTCGCCTGCGCCCGCGCCCTCGCCTCCCGGCCGGAGCTGATCTTCGCCGACGAGCCGACCGGCAACCTCGACTCGCGCGCGGGTCTGGAGGTCCTCGCCTTCCTGCGGGAGGCCGTGGACGGACTCGGGCAGACCGTCGTCATGGTCACCCACGACCCGGGCGCCGCCGCCCACTCCGACCTCGTGCTGTTCCTCGGCGACGGACGGATCGTCGACGAGATGGAGCGGCCGACGGCCGAGGCGGTGCTGGAACGCATGAAGCGCTTCGACGTGATCCGCCGTCAGCACGACGACGGCACACACGCCCAGGGAGAATGAACCGGTGCTCAAGGCGACGCTCAGAAGCTTCCTCGCCCACAAGGGGCGGCTGCTCCTCTCCGCGCTGGCCGTACTGCTGTCCGTCGCGTTCGTCGCGGGCAGCCTGATCTTCTCCGACACCGTCAGCCGCACGTTCGACCGGCTCTTCGCGTCGACCGCGGCCGATGTCACCGTCAGCCCCAGGCAGAACCTCGCCGAGGCTGTGCCGTCCGGCGCCACGGCGACCCTGCCGGCCGCACTCGCCGAGCGGATCGCCCAGGTCGACGGCGTGGCCGCCGCCCGCGCCGAGGTCGAGGTCCAGAACATCACCGTCGTCGACGACCGCAACGAGTCGGTGAGTCCGACGAGCGGTGCCCCCACGCTCGGCAACAACTGGAACCCGACCGACCGCAGCCCCGTGGAGCTGACCTCGGGTCATGTGCCCCGCGGGCCGGACGAGGCACTGATCGACTCCGAGACCGCCGAGCGCAGCGGCGTGGGCCTCGGGGACACCCTGAACGTGATCGCAGCACCCGGCTCGTTCAAGGTCGAGGTGGTCGGTCTCGTCACCTTCACCACCACCAACCCCGGCGCCGCGCTGCTGTTCGTGGACACGCCGACCGCGCAGACCAAGTTCCTCGGCGACCCGGCGGGCGCCACCGCCGTCACCGTGGACGCGGCGCCGGGCGTCAGCGACGAGATGCTCGAAGAACGCGTGGAGAACGCACTCGGCACCGGCCGCTACGACGTCCGTACCGCGGGCGAGAAGGCCCAGTCGGACGTCGAACAGCTCGGCGGCTTCCTCGACGTCATCAAGTACGTGATGCTCGGCTTCGCCGGGATCGCCGTGCTGGTGGGCGTGTTCCTGATCGTCAACACCTTCTCCATGCTGATCGCGCAGCGCACCCGAGAACTGGGCCTGCTGCGGGCGCTGGGCGCCGACCGTCGCCAGGTCCGCCGGTCGGTGCTCACCGAGGCGGTGCTGCTCGGCCTGGTGGGCTCGACACTGGGTCTGGCCGCCGGTATCGGTCTTGCCGCCGGGCTGATCGAACTGATGGGCCTGCTCGGCATGAACATCAAATCCACCGAGATGGTCGTCGGGTGGGCGACCCCGGTGACGGCGTACGTCGTCGGTGTCGGGGTCACCTTCGTCGCCGCGTACCTCCCGGCCCGCCGCGCCGCCTCCGTGTCGCCGATGGCGGCGCTCGCGGACGCCGAGGTCGCCGGGGTGGGACGGCCGCTCAGGATGCGTGCGATCGTGGGCACGGTCGTCGGGGTGGCAGGCGCGGCCGCACTGGTGGGCTGCGTGGTGTCGTCCGACATCGGGTCGGCTGCCTCGCTGCTGGGCCTCGGCGTCGTCCTGACGCTGGTCGCGACCGTGATCGCGGGACCGCTGCTGGTGCGGCCGGTGATCCGGGTGCTGGGCGGGTGGTTCCCGGCGCTGTTCGGTTCGATCGGGCGGATGAGCCAGCGCAACGCGCTGCGCAATCCCCGTCGTACGGGTGCCACCGCGGCCGCGCTCATGGTGGGGCTCGCCCTGGTCGGCGGGATGTCGGTGGCGAGCGCGTCGATGACGAAGTCGTTCGACGAGCAGATCGACCAGACGCTGGGCGCGGACTTCGTGCTCCAGAACGCCAACTTCGTGCCCTTCCCGCAGGAGGTCACCGAGCGGGTGCGCGGGACGGAGGGCGTCGGCCTGGTCGTGCGCTCGCGGTTCGCGCCGATCGCGGTGACCCTTCCCGACGGCGGCCGGATCGAGACGACGGCGGCCGGATACGACCCCAGGCTCGACGAGGTCGCCAACGTCACCTACGCGCAGGGCGACAGCGCCGCCGCGCTGGCCCCCGGGCGGATGGCGATGGACCGGGACTTCGCGCGCGAGCACGGTCTGAGGGTCGGCAGCACGGTGCCCGTCGAATTCCAGGGCGGCCGGGAAGCCGAACTGACCGTCGGCGCGCTGACCGACCAGGAGTCCTCCGAGGGCTTCGGCATGCGGGGCGGGATCTACTTCGGCCTCACCGCACTGGAGCGGTACGCGCCGGGCGCACAGGACTCCGCGCTGTACGTCAACGGCGCGCCCGGCACGGCCGCGGACGACCTGCGCGACAGCCTGGAGGGCACGCTGGAGGCGTATCCGCAGGTGCAGGTGCGGGACCTGGCCGACTACAAGCAACTCGTCAACGACCAGATCGCGGTCCTGCTGTACCTGGTGTACGCCCTGCTCGGGCTGGCCATCGTCATCGCCGTGCTGGGCGTGGTCAACACCCTTGCCCTGTCCGTCGTGGAGCGCACGCGGGAGATCGGACTGCTGCGGGCGATCGGGCTCGCCCGGCGGCAACTGCGACGGATGATCCGGCTGGAGTCGGTCGTGATCGCGGTGTTCGGCGCAGTGCTCGGGCTGGCGCTGGGGCTGGTCTGGGGCCTGTGCACCCAGCAGGTGCTGGCGCTGGAGGGCATGACCGCGCTGGCGATCCCCTGGGGCACCGTCGTCGCGGTCGTGATCGGCTCCGCCGTGGTCGGAGTCGTGGCCGCGCTGCTGCCGGCACTGCGCGCGTCGCGGATGAACGTACTGGCGGCGATCGCACACGAGTGAGAGCGGCACGCCGACCAGCGGAGCCACGCGGGACGGGCGTACGACCGACCGGGGGTGGCCGACCACGCCACGCGCACGGCCGCCCTCACAAGCGAGCACCGGCGGTGGCCCCCGGGCACGCGCGACGCGACGGGCGCGGCCATCCCGCACACGAGCACCGAGGGCCCCAGCAAGGCACGGGGCCCCGGCGGGCGCGGCCATCGCACCGAGCACCGAGCACCGGTGGGAAGCAGTCGCAGCCCGCGACCCCAGCCATCACACACGAGCACCGGCGCAAAGCCCACAGGGCGCCCGGCGCGGCGGGCGCGGCCATCACCCCGAGCACCGGCGGGCGCGGCCAAGCACCCGTGGGTGGTCAACCAGCCGGCACGGCGCGATCACAGGAGGCCATGGCCGTACCGCACGCCCGACCGCACCGGTCCGGCCACTCGGGCCCGCCCGGCGTGCCAGGTGTGGCGGTGAGCCGTCGGCCGGGCGGCGGGCCGCTGTGGTGCCTGTCCGCATGCTGGAATTCAGGGGCGGTGCGGTCCCCGGCGGTGATGGGATCGGGCGATGACCGACCCCCGGATCCGGGCCGCGACGCCCGACGACCTGGACGATGTGCTGGCCTTCTGGAAGACCGCGGCCGAAGGCACCAGCATCAGCGACGACCGTGACGGCGTGGAGCGGCTGGTCGACCGCGATCCCGGGGCGCTGATCCTGGCCGAGCGGGCGGGCGGACCGGTCGGCACGGTCATCGCGGGCTTCGACGGCTGGCGCTGCCACCTCTACCGTCTCGCCGTGCATCCGGCGCACCGACGCCAGGGCATCGGCGGCGCGCTGCTGACCGCCGCGGAGGAACGTTTCGCACGCCTCGGCGGCCGCCGCGCGGACGCGATGGTGCTGACCCGGAACGAGACCGGGCAGCGCGCGTGGCGGGCGGCGGGGTACTCGTCGGAGGAACAATGGCGGCGCTGGGTGAAGCCGCTGACCGGCTTCTGACGTCCTTGCCGATCTTCTACCCTGAAATGGCCACTCGGTTCTGCCGGAACCGGCATACGTGAAAGGTGTGAGCGTCCGCCCATGGGCGAGCCTCCCCGTGCCAGACATCGCGCGATCCTCACCGCCCTGCCGGATCATGGGACGGAGGTGACCCGATGACCGAAGTGCTCCTCCTGTTCGTGGCGATCCTGCTGTCGCTCGCCTGTGGTGCCTTCGTCGCCGCCGAGTTCTCCCTGACCACGGTCGAGCGCGGCGACCTGGAACGAGCCGTGGAGCGCGGCGACCGCGGCGCCGCCGGCGCCCTCAAGGCCGTACGGAACCTCACCTTCCAGCTCTCCGGCGCCCAGCTCGGCATCACCGTCACCAACCTGGTGGTCGGGATGCTCGCCGAGCCGTCCATCGCCCGGCTCATCGCGGGGCCGCTGCGCGGCATGGGCGTCTCCTCGTCCATGGCGTCGTCGATCGCGCTGGTGCTGGGCACGGCCCTGTCGACGGTGTTCCTGATGGTGGTGGGCGAGCTGGTGCCCAAGAACTGGGCGATCTCCTCGCCGCTGGCCGTGGCCCGGCGGGTGGGCAACGCCCAACGCTGGTTCAGCGCGATCTTCCGGCCGTTCATCACCCACCTCAACAACACCGCGAACCGCATGGTGCGCCGCCTCGGCATCGAACCGGCGGAGGAGCTGGCCTCCGCGCGCGGGCCGCAGGAGCTGGCCGCGCTGGCCCGGCACTCGGCCCGGGAGGGCGCCCTGGAGCCGGACACCGCCGAACTGTTCGTCCGGACCCTGAACCTCGCCGGCCTCTCCGCGCAGAACGTGATGACGCCGCGCGTGCAGGTCGTCGCCCTGGACGCGCAGGCGACCTGCGAGGACGTGGCGAACGCGACCCGCGCCACGGGCCTTTCCCGCTTCCCGGTCTACCGCGGCAGTCTCGACTCGGTCGTGGGCACCGCCCACATCAAGGACATCCTGACCGTGCCCGCGGAGCGCCGGCCCCGGGTGCGGGTCGCCGACATGATGCGCGAACCGCTGCTCGTCCCCGAGTCGCTGACGGTGGACCGGCTTCTCGACCGGCTGTCCGGCAAACGCACGATGGCCGTGGTCATCGACGAGTACGGCGGTACGGCGGGCGTGGCGACCCTGGAGGACATCGTCGAGGAGGTCGTCGGCGAGGTGCGCGACGAACACGACCCGCACGAGACGCCCGACCTCGCCCCGGTCGGCGCCGACGAGGACGGCCACGCCCTGTACTCGGCGGACGGCGCCGCCCGCATGGACCAGCTCGCGCGCGTCGGCCTGCGGCCGCCGGAGGGGCCGTACGAGACGCTCGCCGGCCTCGTCGCGGCGGAGCTGGGCCGTATCCCCGCCGTCGGCGACAGCGTCGAGATCGCCGGATGGCGGCTGGACGTGCTGGACGCCGGGGGACGCCGGGCCGCGCGCGTGCTGCTGCACGCGCCGCTCGACGACGAGACGGACGAGAAGGGGGCGCGGGCATGACCGTCGTACAGCTGCTGATCGGTCTGGCGACGCTGGTGGTGAACGCCTTCTTCGTGGGCGCCGAGTTCGCGCTGATCTCCGTGCGCCGCTCCCAGATCGAGCCGTACGCCGAGCAGGGCGACCGGCGCGCCAAGAGCGTGCTGTGGGGGCTGCAGCACGTGTCCGCGCTGATGGCGGCCGCGCAGCTCGGCATCACGCTGTGCACCCTGGTCCTCGGTGTCGTCGCGGAACCGGCGATCGCACATCTGCTCGAACCGGTGTTCCACGCGGCGGGTGTGCCGAGCGGTGCCGGACACGCGGTTTCCTTCGTGATCGCCCTGACGCTTGCCACGTATCTGCACATGCTGCTCGGCGAGATGGTGCCGAAGAACATCGCGCTCGCCGAGCCGGTGCGCAGCGCGCTGCTCCTCGGCCCGCCGCTGGTGGCGCTGTCCCGGGCGCTGCGCCCGGTGATCTTCACGATCAACGCCTTCGCGAACGGACTGCTGAAGCTGCTGCGGATCGAGACGAAGGACGAGGTCACGGCGACCTTCTCGGATGCCGAGCTGGCCCGGATGGTCAAGGACTCCGGCGCGGCGGGGCTGCTCGACGACCGGGCGCAGGAGCGGCTGCACGACGCCCTCGAGCTGGGGCGCCGGCCCGTGCGCGACGTCGTGCTTCCGCTGGAGCGCGTCGTGTACGCGCGCATGGGGGTCACCCCGGAGGAGCTGGAGGGGCTGTCGGCCCGGACCGGGTTCTCGCGTTTCCCGGTGGTGGACGAGGGGCGCCGGATCGTCGGCTATCTGCATGTGAAGGACGCGCTGGACGCCTCCCCGCGGGACGTGCCGTTCCGGTTGCGGGACATGCGGCCCATCGCGCGCGTGCGGGAGACCACGCCGCTGGACGACGTCCTGACCGCGATGCGGGGCAGCCGTACGCACGTGGCGGCCGTGCTGGGCTCCGACGGTCGGCTGGCGGGGCTGGTGACCATGGAGGACGTACTGCGGGAGCTGTTCGGGCAGTGGGCGTGAGGCCGAGGCGCACGCGGTCCCGGGAGGTGACCGACCGCCGGGTATGCGCCTCGGGATACCATCTCCGACGCCATGGAGACGAACCCCTCACCCACGTACAGCAGCCTCGTCGCGGTCGGCGACTCCTTCACCGAGGGCATGTCGGACCTGCTCCCCGACGGCACCTACCGGGGCTGGGCCGATCTGCTCGCGGCCCGGATGGCCGTCCGCACGCCCGGCTTCCGGTACGCCAACCTGGCCGTGCGCGGCAAGCTGATCGGGCAGATCGTCGACGAGCAGGTGCCCGTGGCGGCCGCGATGGGCGCCGATGTGATCACCCTCGTCGGCGGGCTCAACGACACCCTGCGGCCCAAGTGCGACATGGGGCGGGTGCGCGGACTGCTGGAGGAGGCCGTGGAGCGGCTGGCCCCGGCCTGCAAGCAGCTGGTGCTGATGCGCAGCCCGGGGCGCCAGGGCCCGGTGCTTCAGCGGTTCCGGCCTCGGATGGAGGAACTGTTCGCCTGCGTCGACGAGCTGGCCGCGCGGCACGGCGCGGTGGTGGTCGACCTGTACGGCGCGGCCTCGCTCGGCGACCCGCGCCTGTGGGACGTGGACCGGCTGCACCTGACGGCCGAGGGGCACCGCCGCGTCGCGGAGGCGGTCTGGCAGGGGCTCGGGCACGAGGCCGAGGACCCGGACTGGCAGGTGCCGATGGCGGCCGCACCGCCGCCCGGGTGGGTGACGCGGCGGGCCGCGGACCTCCGGTTCACCCGGCAGTACCTGCTGCCGTGGATAGGACGCCGGCTCACCGGACGCTCCTCCGGGGACGGCCTCCCGCCCAAGCGTCCCGACCTGCTGCCGTACGAGGACCTGGCGTAGGCGCGGGACCACGCGGATGACTGCTGGGGAGGGTCCGGAGCTGCTCGGCCTGGTCCCGGAGCCGCGTGGACGGACGCTCGCCCGCCGGCGTGCGCCGGAGCCGTGCCCCGCGGACGTACCGGCCGAACGGGCCGACGCGGCCGGCTGACGATCGTCTCGTAGGTTCCGACGAACCCACCCGTGGCGCCGGCCTGCACAAACCGCCAGTAGAATCCGGTTACGTGACTTCTGCGCCCGCCAAGCCCCGCATCCCCAACGTCCTCGCCGGACGCTACGCCTCCGCCGAGCTCGCCACGCTCTGGTCGCCCGAGCAGAAGGTGAAGCTGGAGCGGCAGCTCTGGCTCGCCGTGCTGCGGGCCCAGAAGGACCTCGGCATCGAGGTGCCGGACGCGGCGATCGCCGACTACGAGCGCGTCCTGGACACCGTCGACCTGGCCTCGATCGCCGAGCGCGAGAAGGTCACGCGGCACGACGTGAAGGCGCGGATCGAGGAGTTCAACGACCTCGCGGGGCACGAGCACGTACACAAGGGCATGACGTCCCGCGACCTCACCGAGAACGTCGAGCAGCTGCAGATCCGGCTCTCGCTGGAGCTGGTACGCGACCGCACGGTGGCCGTCCTGGCACGGCTCGGCCAGCTCGCCGGGGAGTACGCCGAGCTGGTCGTGGCCGGCCGCTCGCACAACGTCGCCGCGCAGGCCACCACCCTGGGCAAGCGTTTCGCGACCGCCGCCGACGAGCTGCTCGTCGCGTACGGCCGCGTCGAGGAACTGCTGGGCCGCTACCCGCTGCGCGGCATCAAGGGCCCGGTCGGCACGGCGCAGGACATGCTTGACCTGCTGGGCGGGGACGCCTCGAAGCTGGCCGAGCTGGAGCAGCGGATCGCTCAGCACCTGGGCTTCTCGCAGGCGTTCACCTCGGTCGGCCAGGTGTACCCGCGCTCGCTGGACTACGAGGTCGTGACCGCGCTCGTGCAACTGGCCGCCGCCCCCTCGTCGCTGGCGAAGACGATCCGGCTGATGGCCGGGCACGAGCTGGTGACCGAGGGCTTCAAGCCGGGCCAGGTCGGTTCCTCCGCGATGCCGCACAAGATGAACACGCGGTCCTGCGAGCGCGTGAACGGCCTGATGGTGATCCTGCGCGGCTACGCCTCGATGACCGGGGAGCTGGCGGGCGACCAGTGGAACGAGGGTGACGTGTCCTGCTCGGTGGTGCGCCGGGTCGCGCTGCCGGACGCGTTCTTCGCGCTGGACGGGCTGCTGGAGACGTTCCTGACGGTGCTGGACGAGTTCGGCGCGTTCCCCGCGGTCGTGGCGCGTGAACTGGATCGCTACCTGCCCTTCCTGGCCACGACCAAGGTGCTCATGGCGTCGGTGCGGGCGGGTGTCGGCCGCGAGGTCGCGCACGAGGCGATCAAGGAGAACGCCGTGGCGTGCGCCCTCGCGATGCGTGAGCAGGGCGCCGAGCGCAACGAGCTGCTCGACAAGCTCGCCGCCGACGGGCGCATTCCGCTCGACCGGGCCGGGCTCGACGAGCTGATGGCCGACAAGCTGTCCTTCACCGGTGCCGCCGCCGACCAGGTCGGAACCGTTGTCGGCCGGATCGAGGAGATCGTCAAGCAGCGCCCCGGGGCCGCGGGCTACACGCCGGGAGCGATCCTCTGACGCGCTTCACCCCCCAGGAACTCGAGGCCGCCCGCGACCGGCTCGTCCCCGATGTGGTCGCGGACGGCCTGCGCGTGCTGTTCTGCGGCATCAATCCCGGTCTGATGACCGCGGCGACGGGCCACCACTTCGCCCGCCCGGGCAACCGCTTCTGGCCGGTGCTGCACCTCTCCGGCTTCACGCCACGGCTGCTGAAGCCGTCCGAGCAGGGTGAGTTGCCGTCGTACGGACTCGGCATCACGAACGTGGTGGCGCGGGCCACGGCCCGTGCCGACGAGTTGAGCGCCGAGGAGTACCGCGAGGGCGGGCGGCTGCTGACGCTGAAGGTGGCGCGGCTGCGGCCGCGCTGGCTGGCGGTGGTGGGGATCACCGCGTACCGGGCCGCCTTCGACGACCGTGGGGCGCAGGTGGGGCCACAGGTCCGGACGATCGGGGACACCCGGGTGTGGGTGCTGCCCAACCCCTCCGGGCTGAACGCGCATTGGACGGCCGGGACGATGGCGGAGGAGTTCGCACGGCTGCGGATGGCCTCGGAGAACCAGCACGCCCGCTGAGAGCCCGCACCGCGATCGGCGGCCCGTCACTCGGGTTCCACCTCCGTCACGACGGCCACCAGGCGGGCCCCTGCCGTGCCGGCGGCGTGGGCTACTCCGAGCGCGATCCACCGGCCCGTGCCGGGCGCCTCCCATATCCGCAGGTCGTCCGCCTGGGCGCTGATGCTCGCCCAGGGCTCCGGTATCTCCTCACCCCGCTCGCCGCGCACCCGGAGGGTGAGCATGCCCCACGGCGGGGTCGCTCCCCATCGTTCGTCGAGCAGCTGGGCGATTCCCTCCCTGAAGGCTTCGACGTCGTCGGCCGTGCGCTCCCCCTGCACGCAGTCGGGATCCGCGGCTCCCCACTCCGCGACGAAGTAGCCCGGTCCGCCTCGGCCGACGTCCGACCAACCGTGCTCCGCCGGGAAGGGGCGGGAGCACAGCCGGTCAATCGTGTCCAGGCACCGCGCGATGTTCATGTCCCCAGTAAACCTGGCACCACTGACATATGGCGGCGTGTCAGGCGTCCCGCCGCCGTAGGCTCCACGCGCCCGCCGCCAGCGCCACCACCGTCCACACGGCGGTCACCGCCAGCCCGGTCCACGGTCCGAGGGTGCCGTCCCATGTCTCGTGCAGGACGATTCGGCCGGCTCGGTCCGGCATGAACTCCACCGCCCCGCCTGCCGCGTCACCGATCACGAACGACACGATCAGGATGAACGGGACGAGGATGCCGAGCGCGGCGGTGCCGCTGTGCAGCAGGGCGGTGAGTCCGGCGGCGAACAGCGCCATCAGCATGAGGTAGACCCCGCCGCCGGCCACGCCGCGTACCTGCTCACCGGCAGTCAGCCCGGCGGCGGCGTCGCCCATGGCGCTCCGCCCCGCGGCGAGTGACGCTGCGGTCGTGAGCAGCCCGACGAGCAGTGTCGGCAGGGCGATTGCCGTCAGCTTGGCCGCGAGCCAGCGACTTCGCCGCGGTGCTGCGGCAAGCGCGATACGGAGCGCGCCCTCCTGGTATTCCGCGGCGACGGCCATGGCGCCGAAGGCGATGGCGGCGATCTGGCCGAGCAGGAGCCCCGACAACGCGTGGGAGAGCGGGTCGAACTCCGGGTCCGGCGTGCCGGGGATGCCGGCCAGCGCGGAGAACACCGTGGACACGGCGCACAGCGCGAACAGCGTGCTGTACAACGAGCGGAGCGTACGGATCTTCAGCCACTCGGCCTGCAGGACGGGAATGAAGGGCATGGTCAGGCCTCCCGGGCTTGGGCGGTGAACTCGGTCTCGGTCGCGGTCAGGTCGAGGTAGGCCTGCTCCAGCGTGCCTCCGTCGGTGGCGAGTTCGAGGAGGGGCACCCGCGCCTCGGAGGCCAGGCGGCCGATGTCCTCCACGCGCGCGTGGCCGACGCTCCACGCTCCGCCCTCGGTCTCGGCGCACGCGTAGCCGTGCCGGGCGAGCACGTCCTTCAGCGCGGCCGGATCCGAGGTGCGCACCCGGACCCCGGGTCGCACGCGCGCGTCGATGAACTGCCGCAGGGGCATGTCCGCGAGCAGCCTGCCACGTCCGAGGACGACCAGGTGGTCGGCGAACGACGCCGTCTCGTTCACCAGATGGCTGGAGACCAGCACCGTCCGTCCCTCGTCGGCGAGACGGCGCAGCAGGCCGCGATCCAGACGATGCCTTCGGGGTCGAGGCCGTTCGACGGCTCGTCGAGCATGATCACGGCCGGGTCGCCGAGCAGGGCCCCCGCGATGCCGAGGCGCTGACGCATGCCCAGGGAGTACGTCTTCACACGGCGGCGTGCGACCGGGGCGAGCCCCGTCTCCTCCAGCACCTCGTCCACGCGGCGCACCGGAAGACGGTTGGCCGCCGCCAGCGTGCGCAGATGGTCGCGACCGGTGCGGGACCCGTGCGCGGCACCGGCGTCGAGCAGGGCGCCCACCTGGCGCAGGGGCTCGGGGTAGGACATGTAGGGGCGGCCACCGACCGTTGCGGTACCCGAGGTGGGCCGGCCGAGGCCGAGGACGAGCCGCATGGCCGTGGACTTTCCGGCGCCGTTGGGGCCGAGGAAGCCGGTGACGCGGCCCGGCTCGACGGTGAAGGTGAGGTGGTCGACGGCGCGTCGGGAGCCGTACTCCTTGGTGAGGTCCTGGACGTGGATGCTGGTCATGGCGCCAGCCTGGCCGGTGGGTGGGGCCGTCCTCCTCCCCCGCCCGTGGAGATCGTCTCCCCCGCCCGGGGGAGGTGCGGTGTCAGTGGTGACTGGCACGATGGCGAAACGGGCCGATTGCTGCGCCCCTTGCTGCGGGGGACGACGTACACACGCCTGCTGCACCTGTGGGTGCCCATGTTCCTGGTGAGCGTGTGGCTCTTCATCGACATGTCGAGGCCGTGGGTGCCCGCGCTGCTGGTGGTTCCCGTCGGGCTGATCCCGGCCGTGCGGATGGGCGAGGGCGTGCAGGCGCAGTTGCTGCTGCTGCCGCCAGATGAGCGGGACTCGGGGATCTCCACGGCTCATTCGCCGACCTGGCGGGACCGGTGGCGCACGGTGCTGTGGCTGGAGATCCGGCTGGTCCTCGGCGCCGCGGCCGTGTACGCGACGGTCTGGCTGCCCGTCACCTCCGTCGACCTGGTGTCGACGGCGCTCGGGCATCCGCAGCACGACGACAACCCTCTGCTGTGGCACCTCGATCCCCCGTGGCTGTACGGCGTCCTGGCGCCGCTGCCACTGATCGCGCTGTATGCGACGGTGCTCGGCCTCGGCCACGTGATCACGGCGGTCGCGCGCCGTCTCCTCGGCCCCTCCGCGGCCGAACAGCTCGCCGCGCTGGAGGAGCGCACCGAGCAGCTTCTCGAACGCACGCGCATCGCGCGCGAGTTGCACGACTCGATCGGCCACGCGCTGACCGTCGCGGTGGTGCAGGCGGGCGCGGCGCGGGCGGCTGGTGATCCGGCCTTCACCGAGCGGGCGCTGGACGCCATCGAGGAGACCGGGCGGGCCGCACTCACGGACCTGGAGCGGGTGCTGGGCGTCCTGCGTGAGGCGGAGCGCCCGGTGAGTTCCCGCCCCACGCTCGTGGACGCCGAGCGGCTGCTGGAGTCGGCGCGGGCGTCGGGGGCGAAGGTCGACGCCGAGGTGACGGGCGCTGTCGATGCCGTCCCGGGACCCGTCTCGCGTGAGGGGTACCGCATCCTTCAGGAGTCGCTGACCAACGTCCTGCGGCACGCGGGAGCCGTGCCGGTCCGCGTGCGGATCGAGGTGTCGCGGGGCACCCTGGCCCTCGACGTCCGCAACCCGCTGCCGGCCGCGCCGCCGGGCCCGGGGCAGGGCAGCGGCCTGCGAGGCATACGCGAGCGCGCGGCGCTGCTCGGCGGGCGGGCCCGCACGGGTCCGGCCGAGGGTGACTGGCAGGTGCGTGCGGAGCTGCCGCTGCGCTGATCTACGCTGGCCGGATGCCGCTCAGCGTTCTCCTTGTCGACGACGAACCTCTCGTACGGGCGGGTCTGCGGGCCGTGCTGGAGGCACAGCCCGGCATCGAGGTCGTCGGCGAGGCGGCCGACGGGGCGGCGGTGATCCCGCTGGTGCGGCAGTTGCGGCCGGACGTGGTCGCCATGGACGTACGGATGCCGCTGATGGACGGCATCGAGGCCACGCGCGCGGTGCTGCGGACGGTCGACGAGCCGCCGAAGATCCTCGTGGTGACCACGTTCGAGAACGACGAGTACGTCTATGCGGCGCTGCGCGCGGGGGCCGCCGGGTTCCTGCTGAAGCGGGCCCGGCCGGCCGAGATCGTGCACGCGGTGCGCCTGGTCGCCGAGGGCGACTCGCTGCTCTTCCCTGCGTCGGTACGGCAACTGGCCGCGGAGTACGGCGACAGCGGCGGGAACCTGGCGGCGCGGGCGGCGCTGGAGCGGGCGCGGCTGACCGAGCGGGAGGCGGAGGTGCTGAGGCTGATGACCCGCGGACTGTCCAACGCGGAGATCGCCGGGCAGCTGGTCGTCGGAACGGAGACGGTGAAGTCGCATGTCAGCGCCGTGCTGGCGAAGCTCGGGGCGCGGGATCGCACGCAGGCGGTGATCACGGCGTACGAGTCGGGCTTCGTCTCGCCCGGCTGAGGACACCCGCCGGCGGATTGGGGGGCTCCGGCACTCGCCGCTGTCCGCCGGTGCCGAGTACGATCCGGCCAACACGCGCACGAGCTGGGAGGACGGACGTTGGGGCAGCTGACCGGCGGGGATCCCTCGCTGCTGCGAAGGATCAATTCCGCGGTGGTGCTGCACGCGCTGCGTGCCACGGACTGCGCGACGCTGACGGAGATCACCCGGGTGACCGGCTTGTCCCGGCCGACCGTCGAGGGTGTCGTCGAGGGCCTGATCGAGGCCGGTCTCGTGGTGGAGACGGCGGCGGAGGAAGGTGCCGCACGGCGCCAGGGGCGACCGGCGCGGCGGTTCCGGTTCCGTGCCGAGGCAGGGCACCTGCTGGGTCTGGAGATCGGGCCGCACCGGGTCGCCGCGCTGCTCGCGGACCTGGACGGACGGATCGTCGGGGCGCAGGCCAAGGACATCGACGAGACCGCGCACGCCGACGAACGGCTGGAGCGGCTGCGCACCGCCGTCGCCGAGTTGCTGCGCCGGGCCGGTGTCGCGCGGGGCTCGCTGCGGGCGGTGGGGGTGGCGACGCCGGGAATCGTCGAGGCCGACGGGACCGTACGGCTGGGCACGGCGCTGCCCGGCTGGACGGGGCTGCGGCTGGGGGAACGGCTGGGCCGCTCATTCAAGTGCCCGGTGCTGGTGGAGAACGACGCCAACGCGGCGGCGGTCGCCGAGCACTGGAAGGGGTCGGCCACCGACTCCGACGACGTGGTGTTCGTGCTGGCGGGGCTGAGCCCCGGCGCGGGCGCGCTGATCGGCGGGCGGCTGCACCGGGGATACGGCGGGGCGGCGGGTGAGATCGGCGCGCTGCATCTGCTCGGCCGGGAGGCGACGCCGGAGACGCTGCTGTCCACGACGGACGAGCCCCTGCATCCGCTGGACGAGCAGGCGGTCGCCAAGGTGTTCGCACAGGCCCGCGAGGGCGATCAGCGGGCGACGGCCGCCGTCGACCGGTTCATCCAGCGGCTCGTGCACGACGTGGCCGCGCTCGCGCTGGCCCTCGACCCGGAGCTCGTCGTCATCGGCGGCTGGGCGGCGGGGCTGGACGGCGTACTGGAACCGCTGCGGCGGGAACTGGCGCGTTACTGCCTGCGGCCGCCGAAGGTCACGCTGTCGCTGCTGGGTGAGGCGGCCGTGGCGACCGGGGCGCTGCGGCTGGCCCTGGACCACGTGGAGGAGCAGTTGTTCGCGGTCGAGGGCACGGTGACGGCGCGGGGGGGGGGGGGCGGCCCCCCCCCCCCCCACCCCCCCCCCCCCCCCCCGGGGCGCCCCCGCCCCCCCCCGCGCCCCCCCCGGCGCCCCCACAACAAACACCCCGGGCGC